>JAICJP010000296.1 GCA_025928375.1 Candidatus Sulfotelmatobacter sp. | reverse complement strand
CGTGTACCTTATTGGATTTCAACGGTACTGACAGCCCGTTCTTGATCCTCTAAAGCGTTCTTTGACCCGGCGTACCAGACCCAAATCTGACGCAGATTTCAATCTAGGCAACTTGGTCGTTTGCCGCTGCTTACGCGATTGCCCGAAAGCACGCGATGTGACCTGCCGACTCTCTTCGCATCTCCAAGGCCAGACTCCCTCACCATGTGTGCGGGGTAGAAAAGGGTGAAGGGCGAACTCTCCAAACGGAGAGAGCCAAGAGTCCTTGTGATCGACGTAAGCGGCGTGTTCGTCAAGGTGCTGTTTACCCGCATGAAGACGCTCACGCAACAGTTCCAAAGAGCGACCCGACTCCTGCAGTCACCGCCATAGCCAGAGCTCCCCAGAACGTGACGCGTATGGCACCAACCATCATTCCTGCCCCGCCCGCGCGGGCCGCCAGCCCACCCAGAAGCGCGAGGAACACTAGCGAAGTGCCAGCGACCAAAGGGATGACCCTTGCTGGCGAGGCCACGGTCGTGACCAAGAGAGGCATGATTCCACCTACGGCAAAACTGCCAGCCGATGCCAACGCGGCTTGAATCGGGCGAGCACGAAGGGCTTCGGAGATGCCCAGCTCATCGTGGGCATGCGCGCCGATCGCGTCATGGACCATCAACTGTTGGGCCACCTGTTTCGCGAGTGCAGGATCGAGACCGCGGGCGATGTAGATTGCTGCCAGTTCCTTGTGCTCGCCCTTGTTGTCTGCTTTTAGTTCCGCTCGCTCAAGCTTAAGGTCGGCTTTTTCGGTGTCTGCCTGCGAGTGGACAGATACGTACTCACCGGCAGCCATTGACATAGCCCCAGCCACCAAGCCGGCAACCCCTGCGACCAACACACTGCCGTGAGTTGCGTGCGCAGCTGCGACACCGAGCATCAAACTCGATGTTGAAAGAATGCCGTCGTTCGCGCCTAATACCGCTGCGCGTAGCCAGCCGATGCGCTCTGTGCGGTGTCGTTCATTATTGCTTGCCGGCATTTTCGATGACCTCGTGGTTGCGGAAACTCTGGTGGTCCCGGTGACGAAGAACTTGGGCCGGAACCGCCGTTCTTTGTTTGTCACATCATCGTTCGTCGTACTCGCGGGGCACATCGTCCTGTGGCACTTCTCTTGTTGTCACTTCATGAACATCAGGATCGGCAGCATCTTCCACGCCGCTCACGGCCGCGGCTTCGAAAGATTGCCCATCAGTTGCCAATTCTTGTACGCTTTCACTATTCGCCTGCTCAGCGTTTGACAAACCTTGCGTGTCACCGGACTGCACATCGGCTTCGCGTGGACTTCCATTCTCTATTGCGGTAATAAATTGCCTCATTTTCTCTCTCACCTTTCCTACCTTGTCCGACTCACGCCTTCATGTCGTGCAGGGTCGTGGATGCTTTGTACAGAACTCACGGGTCATGCTGCTCGCCATGCACCCGCATAAACCGCGATTACCGTACGGCCTCGGCGACCAGTATGGTTTTCCCGATCGGTCGCCGCCATTCTGACCAATACCTGTTCCGGTCCCGGTTTGAGGTTTGGTATATCTCCGTAGACAATTGGCTCACGTCACCGTAGCCGCGCACTAGAACAACTCTCATCGCTAGGATTCTTTTTCTTGGAGTTGCCGTCTCGGGCAGGTTGCGTTACGGATTGCGAGAAGATCTCCCTTTGTTCGTTCCGGCAGCACGCGCCAAGTTCTTCGCTTCTGCATCTGCAGTGATCTCCCTGGTTCTGGACAGCAGCTTCTTGGACTGCTGGACAATTTCTGCTTCCTTCGCGTTCACTCGCTTGGTGATTTCTCGTCTTTGGCCGGTGTTAGGCATGTTCCCTCGTTATGAAAGAGATGTCCAGCGGTTCGCTCTTCGATCGGCGCGCTACTCCCAGTGTTCCAGAAGTTCGACTTGCTTTCTGATAGACGCGGCTCTGTCCTCGATGAGCTCGGCGTCCGACTTAAGATCGACAGAAAGATCAGGTGAGATTCGTCTGAGACTGCCTTAGTTCAGAGAACCTGAAGGGGTGGAGTCGTTAGCGACGCAATAGAGCGGAAGAAGATCCGTGAAGAATCGTCGTTCCAACATCGACTCATCTGATTCGAAACCTCACACTGCACTTCGTCGTCCGCTCACCAGATTGATGACCAGAACCACCAACCCCACAACGAGGAGTAGGTGGATTAGGGCTCCCCCGACATGGAGACTGAAGCCTAGAAGCCACAGGATCAAGAGAACCACGAAAATTGTCCAAAGCATATTGAATCTCCTGTGCTCATTCCTGAGCAGCTTACTGAATAGATGATGACAGGGGTGGCGTTGCGAGTCTGCGCAAGATTGCTCACGTACGCGAAGGCGGAATGACAAACCGGCTTGATCAATTTTGATCAGTATTCAGAATCCTCAACGCCAAAAATAGCGACGTAAGGTCCTCAAGGAGAATAACTATGAAGACAATAATAATGTTTCTGGCATTGTTTATTGTTCTGGGGGCGTTCGCGCTGGCTATGCCTCCTCCATCGCAGGCGCAAAACACTACGACCGATCAGAGTACTCAGCAGACGCAAGCCACAATGGCCGTAGAGCCGATGAGCCCCACGCCGACGTTCCGCGTGACGGTGATCAGCCGCACGGCTCGGGCGGTCAACTATAAGCACCGCGGTGGAGCTACCAAGCTCGACTTCGCGGGCACGGATCTAATGCCTAAAGCCAATGGCGAAGCCAAAGTAGAGAGCAAGCAGGGCTACATCGAGATTGAAGTGGAGTTCGATGAGCTCCAGAAGTCGACGACGTTCGGCAACGAGTATCTAACCTATATTCTTTGGGCGATTACCCCCGAGGGCCGGGCAGTGAACCTGGGTGAAGTACTGCTGAACGGCAACCGCAGTAAGCTCGACGTTACTACCGATCTTCAGGCATTCGCCCTGATTGTCACCGCGGAACCTTATTATGCGGTCCGCCAGCCCAGCAATGTGGTAGTGCTTGAAAACGTCATTCGCGAGGATACGAAGGGAACTACCGAGGTGGTGAATGCGAAGTACGACCTTCTCGAACGCGGAGGCTACATTCCTAGCGGATACAAATTCGACCCGGTGGTCCTGAATGCCAAGTTACCGCTGGAATTCTTCGAGGCGCGCAATGCGCTGCGCATTGCGCAGTCCGAGGGCGCAGATAAATACGCCAGCGACAGCTACCAGCATGCTGTCCGACTAATGGATCAAGCGGACGCATATGCTACAAAAAAGAACATCAATAAGAAGGCCATGATCGCGGTCTCGCGTGAAGCGGTGCAGACCGCGGAAGATGCTCGCGCAATCGCAGTCACAAAGATAGAGCAGGAGCGCGTAGACGCCGCAAACAGAGCATCAGCGGATCGCGAAGCCACGGCCAAGGCTCAGACAATCAGCGCCGAGGCTGACACCGCCGAAGCACTTCGCGCACGTGACGAGGCTGAGCGCCAGAGACGGGAGGCCCAAGCATCCGCTCTCCAGCAGCAACAGACCGCCGATGCCGAAGCGGAGCGTAATCGCGCTGCCGCCGCAGCTGCCGCTGCAGCATCTGAGCAGAAACTCCAGCAAGCGGAGCGTGATCGCGAAGAACTCCGCGCCCGCCTGCTGCAACAATTCAACGCTGTCCTCGAGACTCGCGACACCGCGCGCGGCTTAGTCGTCAACATGTCCGACGTTCTCTTCGACACCGGCAAGCACACACTTCGCCCGATCGCGCGAGAGAAGCTGGCTAAGATCAGCGGCATCGTGCTCGCCTATCCTGCGCTGACGCTGGGAATCGAAGGCAACACCGATAGCGTTGGTAGTGATGAATATAACCAGGGGCTCTCCGAGAGGCGCGCAGAGGTGGTCCGGTCCTACTTCGCGCAGCAAGGAGTCCCGGAGTCCTCGATGACGGCAAAGGGCCTAGGTGAAGGCCAGCCCGTTGGATCAAACAGTACCGCAGAAGGCCGTCAACAGAACCGACGCGTTGAATTGATAGTGTCAGGCGATGTGATCGGAACCAAAATCGGATCCGTCACACCGTACGAGGTTCGGTAACCAAAGCGCGACCACGCCCAGGCGAATCCGTTGACCGAGAGCCGGCTTCGTTGTGAGCCGGCTCTTTGTTTCTCTGTGGCTCATGGAAGCCGACAGTGAACTCCTGAGAATTGCGTGAAGGGTGTAGTGGTGGGCTTTTGCGCCCCTCGGGCTTCGGAAGGAGTTCACACAAAGAATTACCAAAATCCAGACAGGTTAAGCTTGTGTGCTAGCAGAGTGATTAGCCAGAAAGCCGTGTAGCGGAGCGAAAAAGAGTCTCACTAGGCTTGGTGTGCAACGGGTTGCCTGTCAGCGCCGTCGACATCATGGAGTTCTTGCGTACGGTGAGTGCGGCCACAGTTGCACCCTGTAATGTTCTTCATAATCGAGAGGGAGGCCAATGGACAGAAAACAGGCCACGACCACGTTCTTCTTGCTGGCTTTGTCCGGCATTGCGCTCTACTTTTGTTACGTCATCGCCAGGCCCTTTCTCAGCCCCGCCTTCCTGGCAGTAATGATGGCGATTGTTTTCCATCCTGCCCACGCTCGCATTCAGGCGCACATCCACGGTCGGAATACGGCTGCTCTAGTCTCTACGATTCTGGTACTACTTGCGCTAATTGTTCCAGCGGTTGGATTGGGAGTGGTGGTGAGTCAGGAGATCAGCGGGTTGTATCAGTTGCTGAACGAGAGGAGCGCTGCACAGGGCGGTTGGAACCCATGGGTGATGCATGCGATGGAGCGTCTTGCCAGCTGGGCCGGAAGGTACGTTGATCTGTCCTCATTCGATTTGCGCGGGGCACTACTGCGATGGCTGGAGCAGATCAGCCGATCCTTGATTTCCTGGGGTGCTTGGGCCGCCCGCAACATCATTTCTTTCGTCGCAGATGCCGTGATTACGCTCTTCACTTTGTTTTTTCTCTTCCGGGAAGGTGGATCGATGAGGGAGCACGCAGAAACAGTCCTTCCCCTCAACGCCGCTCAAGTGGAACGGCTGTTCACGGGCCTCAGCAACTCGATCGTTGCAAATGTGTACGGTTCTCTGGCGGTCGGTGTGGCTCAGGGGATTTTAGCGAGCCTGGCCTTTTGGGTCCTGGGTCTGCCTTCCCCTGTTCTATGGGGACTGGTAACGGCGCTGTTTTCGCTCGTTCCAATCATTGGCTCGGCGGCAGTGTGGGGGCCCGCGGTCATTATCCTGGTTATTGGAGGACATTGGTGGAAGGCGCTGATCTTGTTGGGTTGGGGAGCTGGGGTCGTCGGGCAAATAGATACCGTGGTCCGGCCCTACGTGATCAGCGGACGGGTCAAGCTGCACACGCTGCTGATTTTTTTCGCTCTGCTGGGTGGCGTGGAGGCATTCGGTGTCATGGGGCTCTTTATCGGCCCGGTCGTCCTCTCGGTTACCCTCGTAGTGCTTGAGATGTTGCGGGAGACGAACTTGGATCACACCGCTGCAAGATAGCCTCGAAACGTCAGGTGGCAGCTGGCAAGCCGAAAGCGGGACACTATGTTTCGTGATCCGTTCGAACGATCGAGGGAGAGAACTTCCGCTCAATTGCAGCCTGAAGCCCCGATTCAAGCGAAACTTTCTGTCGAAATGAAGCTCATGCAAATCCCAGTAAGATGGAAGCGCGCTAAAATCACAGCGAGGTCTGAGAAGAATGGG
>JAICJP010000038.1 GCA_025928375.1 Candidatus Sulfotelmatobacter sp. | reverse complement strand
TATTGCGCGGAATCAATCAGATACGATCACCTCAAGTGCTCCCAGTCGGGTGGAATCAGGGTGCTCGGCATCTGTGTATGCACCTCAATATGCACCTCTCATTTGTTGCCCCGTTGGCGAGCTTCGACCGCACCCAAGCTACGCTCGCCACAAGCTCTCAGCAGACGCTTCCAAGTTGTCAGCGTTATCTGAGCGTGGCGACCTTGCGTCCGCGATCCCATCGTAATCACACACGGCCGCATTGTTATCGACGGCTATGCACGATTGGAACTGGCGAAGCGAAAGGGGATACCAACGCTCCAATGCATTGAACGCGATCTCACCCCGGAAGAAGCGCTCGAAGAGTTGATTCGAACCCATTGTTCAACTCGGGGCTTGATCGACTTCGTTCGCATAGAGCTTGCACTCGATTTGGAACCTTATTTTCGCGAGAAGGCACGAACAAACCAAGAAGCCGGAGGCAAAGACAAGGGTTCGTCAAAATTGACAATAGCTCAACGCGTTGATACCAGGCGAGAGGTCGCCGGCGTTGCCAGTGTTTCTTCTGGAAATGTCCGAAAAGTGAAACACATTTTGATGAATGCGTGTTCGACTTTGCTGCAGGCCGCAAGGACACGAGAAGTATCGATCAATCTCGCCGAGAAGTGGAGCCATGAACCACACGCTCGACAACAGGAATATTTGAGACGCAGGCAAATCGAGCGGGGATTAAAGAAGAAGGCACGCAATCTCGTAACGGAAGCTGTAGCGCGACTCTCGCCACGCACGAAAGAACGTCAGGCAATCCGATTTTCGGATCTGGTCAGACTCTTGAACGACGCCAGTGCCATCGACGTTGAGATCGTGGATGCTCCAGGCAGAACAATCTTTTTGACGAAAGAACTGGTCGATTCGATCACACCTCTGCAGGGGGTACGGTCTCATGATTGGCGAGCACCCAATTAAACAATTGCTATCCGATACGCAGGCGCACTGGGACCACGACGGTACTCCAGCGCATATCCGCGACACCTTCTGGAAGATCATCAACTGTGGAACCGGTGCCCTCGGCGCAGAGGTCTATGCGTCTGAACTTGAATCGAAACTGGTATTCCACACCTGCAAATCGAGGTTCTGTACGAGCTGTGGCCAGCGCGCGACAGAAGCATGGCAGCAGGATCTCGAGGCCGTCTTGCCTGACATACCCTACGTAGGAATCACCCTCACACTGCCGATGGAATTCCGGATTATTCTCCAGCAAAACCGGCACATATTGCATGGCATTCCAGCCATGGGAGCAGAGGCGGTCCAACAATGGGCATGGGCTCGCTATGGCGTACGCTTGATCATCAGCGTTGTACAGCAGACCTTCGGCGGACGTCTCAACTTTGCACCTCACCTCCACATTATGGTTTCGGCCGGTGGGCTCCGGGAGTCCCCGGCTCGGTGGATTCATCGTATCCAGTACGACCGACGCGAGCTAATGCTCGCCTGGCGCTACGCGGTAGGTGCATTTCTGTCAGAGGCATTCAAAAAAGGGGTGCTCAAGTCCGACCTATCGAGCAAAGAATTCCTAGACCTGTTGGGGGCTCAACATCGACGCGAGTGGAATATTTTTATCAGCAGACCGGGTTCAAAAGCCTATCGGTTAAAGCACGATGGAAGATACATACGGCGACCACCAGTTGCCCAACATCGCCTTGCCCGGGTCGGAATTGATCGCGTCGAGTACCTGGCAAAAGACACGCGAAATAAGCGGCCGGTTCTAGTGCAGTACAAAAACGAAGAGTTTGTCGACATCCTCGCGCAGCATGTCCCCCATCGCTATGGGCATGCAATGCGATATTTCGGGCTCCTTGCACCGCGTTGTAAAGCACGGCTGTGGGGAGTCCTTTTCGTTCTGTTGAATCAGCAGCAACGGCCACATCCTCTCCGACTGCCATGGAGGTGGCTGCGCATCAAAACCTTTGGCATAGACCCCCTGCTAGACAGTCAAGGTCAGCTCATGCATTGGAGTGGTCGACAAGAGCCAAGTTCTGCAAGTAGGGCGGCAGTTCGCAAGCAGAATGAGGAACTTACGTGAGACAGAATACGAACAGTGCGCAAATAGAACACAGGGAAGTATCGCCTCTGATCACATCCGCAGAAATCCGGGATGCACTGGAAGAGCGGTATCCCGAAGTCACCGATCCCGAATTCAATCTGGAACACACCGGCATTGCACACGAACATCCCCTGATTGCTATCGGAGTCGTTCTGATCTCTTCCATCGTTCTAGCCACGACTGATCCTGTGAGATTAATGGAATATACAAGGTATAGCGAACGTTTCGTCCGAGCTGTAGCCGCGAATATGCAGATCAGCGGTCTGTGGAAAAACGACAAATATGACTGCTCTGACTGGGAATGCGGCCAGCTCTTGCCGTCGCTGGAAAATCGCGCGTTTTGGGACCACGTTCTGATTGGCGAAGGATCTCTGTGGAAGTGCGGAACGCACAGCCAACTTACTCGACATACCGACCTGATTTTTTGGCGAGATAAATTGACCTGAAGCAGCCGGCCAAACTGGCATTCGATCGAAAAGAACAATTGAGTTTGTCGCAGATCTTTCTGAGCTTCATTCGTTATCAAATCGTGCTCTCAGGCAAACTTGATTCTTGTATTTCCTATACATCAAAAGTGATCCGAAGGAAGGTCTTGAGCCTAGCGCCTGGATTTCGCAGGCAGCCGCGGCTCACATGCGAGGTATAAGCCGTCAGGCTATAGCCGATTTAGTGGCTCGAAAACGTCTTCGGACATTGGAGATTGGTGGAAAAATCTTGGTACACAGGGCGGACATTGAGAAATTCACTCCTAAGCCCCCCGGCCCTGCACCGAAGGCGAAAAAACCAACCAAACAAAAAAAAATGCGCTAGTAGCTTTGACATCCTTTATGCCAAACGAGGGATGTGATAGCGATGTGCGCCCACGTGCTTGCTTGAGTCCTGATGTGGCGTCCTGAATCTCCACCCTGCTGTTGTGTCTCGTGCTCTCTCCAGACCGCGTTCTGCCGGACTACTCTGCGCCGGCCCAGTTTGCGCCAGCTAGGTATTACGAAACTCGACGGCTTCTCGTTCTGGCTGTTCGACGGCACACCATGACTCTTTCAAATGCTCACTCAATCGTAAGCCCCCGAGGAAGTCTTTCACGACGACTGAATTAATATCGCCATATCACTCATCTACCATGACGCTAAACAGTTTTCCGTTGGCTCACTTGTGTAATGGCTGCTTACGTCAGTTGATTTAATGGCTATCGCTTTTACTGCGGCAAGCCGATTTTGCGCAGCAGTTCGGCGTAACGAATGTCGGAGCGCAAGCCATCCACGCTGAAATCGGTCCGGAGAGCGAGGATGCCGGTATCGCGTTCCCGGTATGCTGTGTCAAGCCACCGAAAAGCATCATCTTTCGCGCCGATCTCAGCATAGAGCGTTGCGATGTTATGAGGAGAGACGTAGCCGCTCTTAGCTTTGCGTTGCGCCAGAGAAGCTTCGATGGCTTTTCGGAGAGCGGATGGCCAGCCGCCAGATTGGAATCCGTCATCCAACGCGGCCGCAACTTCACCCAAATTGTTGTCTGCTTCAAGTTGAGCACCGGTCTGGAGTTCCTGGATTGCCTCGGGATATTGTGCTGACCCCAGTAAGCGGTTGCCATCACAACATGGACTTGGCCAAAGGTAGGATTGTCGGCAACGATGGTTTTGCCGATCTCAATGGCCTAATCGAATCGACGAGCCGCATTGTAGGACACCACTTGCGTAATGCGCATGACCGGCGAAAAGGAATCGAGTTGATACGCACGGATGGCTTCATCAGTCGCTTCCTGCGTTCGTCCGATGCTCGAGAGATCCAGAGACAACCATTGATGTGCCGTGGCGTCACTGGGATCAAGGGCAACGGCTTTTTTGTATTCGGCCTTTTGATGGCGGTGGATTTGCGGCGGGGCCTGCGCGGGATATGAGAGAC
Organism: Candidatus Sulfotelmatobacter sp.; assembly: GCA_025928375.1. Taxonomy (GTDB): domain Bacteria; phylum Acidobacteriota; class Terriglobia; order Terriglobales; family Acidobacteriaceae; genus Sulfotelmatobacter. Next base: position 16,342 of record JAICJP010000038.1, on the reverse strand, counting down.
GGGGGTGCGCTGGCGCGGATTGCGTTCTGACACTCGGCCAAACGCTGAGCGACCTCGTCTGGGTCCCGCGCCAAGTACCCATTTGGACCATAGCGTGCCGGGCTGGGAACGTGCTTCCAAATATCAAGGCTCTTGCGGTACCCGATGCGAGCTGCCTCCAACCAATGAGATCGCGAGTCCAAATCGTGGGCCTGGCGCGCTTGGGCTACGGCTATATCACCCCTACCGCCGTAGGCTTCTGCAGCCGCATAAAGGGAGGGGATGTCCATGTGCTCCAGAGAAAATGAGATTCTTGCTTTCTCGATAGCCTTTGCGTATTCCGCATCGGCTTCTTTCCACCGCCCCAACTTGGCGAACATGTTGCCGATTTTTGTCGCTAACATAGCCAGATCGCAGCCAGCATCGTCGTAGTTGCCTTCGTCTTTTGACATAATTGCGACGGCGTTTTGATAACTATTTAAAGCTTCGGCATAATGCTGGTTACCCGCTTGAGCCTCTCCTATCCAAGCCTGCATAGCTGCCGGGCCGGGGCCCACGTCATCTTCCAGCTTCAGAGACTTGTATCCGTCGAATGCGCGCACGAGGATGGGAAGAGCCTCAGCGTTCTTGCCGCTCACAGCCAGTGCCCGGCCGATTTCGAACTCGCCCACCCACACGTCGGATTGCAGCATCTTGTTTTCAGGATCGAGCTTTGCGGGGTGGGCCAGAAGCTGTTTGGCGCGGCGGAAATCGGTGAGTGCTGCACGATAGTCTCCGCCCATCAGTTCACCATCCGCTCGCAGGCTGAGCGAGGTCGCCAACTCCCGGACGACACTCGGCTCTCCGGTCGACTTGGCGAGAGTCTCGTACTGCGCTATCCCGGTGTTCATGAGCAAAATGCCTTCTGGCCGAGAGCGAAAGCGCGCAATCTGTTCTCCGAGAAGAACCGTAGACCGTGCTACTTTGCCGCGTATTTGTGGGTAATCAGGCTCGGCGGACAGGATTTCCTGGCGTAACCCGAGCATTTCCCGGAACGTGTCTATGGCTTTCAGGCGATCCCCGACTGCGTTTTGGATCGAAGCCAGGATGAAGTACTCTTCCGCGCGTTCATTTTTCACTTCGAGTTTCTCGCCGTGGGTGTGCATCAGCGGATCGCTTACAGCAAGAGCACGTTGGATCTCTACCCCCCCTGACGGCACGTAGATATCGAAAAAAGCACGCATGCGATACGTCATCGCGAGATTGAGTTGGTCGGTGACATTGTCCGGATTGGCTTTGGCTACGGCTTCGAACAGGGCCATAGCCTTACGATGGCTCTCCTCGGCGGCACCAACCTGGCCGAGGTTGGACTGGCTCGTGTCACCCTCCACAGTTGCGAGCCGTTCATACGCCCACGCTAATTCCCGCTGCAGATTGAGATCGCCGGCCGCATCCAGCGACAGATTGTCGAGATATTCGACGGCGCGATTCAGCAGCAACTTCCGAGATGGGGTGGCGCCGGGAAGGGCTTCAATGGAGTCGTGGATTTCGAAGATGAGTGAATTGGCAAGTTTCCGGACATCTTCGAAACGCTTTTCGGCGCGGCGGCGTTGTTGATCCGCGATTCGGGCCTGACGGACGCTGACCCCCACCGCTGTCGCAATGGCAACCAGCACCAACGCGGCCGCGGTTACGCCCACTCGATTGCGGTAGACGAACTTTCGTGTGCGATAAAGCAGCGAATCGGGCGCAGCCAGTACCGGGAGACCTTGCTGATAGCGCCGGACGTCTTCTTCCAGTTTGTCGACTGACACATAGCGCCGGGCAGGCTCTTTGCGCAGTGCCTTAAGAACGATGTTGTCGAGGTCGCCCTTGAGGAGTCGCCGGAATCGTGCCGCTGGATCATGAGGCTCAGCGTCCTGCTGAGGCGCTTCCGTTATCGGCATGCGGGCAGCTGTGCTGGGACGCTCTGGCTCCACTTCGCTGATCGCGCGCGCCAGTTCGCTGGGATTGCGTCCGTCCACTGGATACGGCGACCGGCTAGTCAGGAGGCGATAGAGCACAACACCGAGGGAATAGACGTCGCTGGCAGTGGTGATAGGCTCGCCCCGAATTTGTTCCGGACTGGCGTATTCGGGCGTCATGGGTCGGACGAGTGTGGTCTCGGGTCCAGCTGCCGGGTCGAGAATCTTGGCAATACCGAAATCGAGAAGCTTAGGCACGCCGTCCGGAGTGACGAGAATATTGCTCGGCTTGAGATCACGATGGACGACAAGGCGCTGATGCGCATACTGCACAGCCGCACAGACCTGCGTGAATAATTTCAGACGCTCGGGGATTCCGAGATCGCGCTGGTTCGAGTACTCGTCGATGGGCAATCCCTGGATCAATTCCATCACAAGGTAAGGAATGCCTTCGTCGGTAGTACCGCCATCCAGCAGTCGCGCGATGTTCGGATGATCGAGGCTGGCGAGAATCTGCCGTTCGTAGCAAAAGCGCTGCAGTACCAAGCTGGAGTCGTACCCGCTACGTACCAGCTTGATAGCTACTTGCTTTTCATATTGTCCGTCGACGCGCGCGGCGCGATAGACCTCGCCCATTCCGCCGTGGCCGATTTGGTCGAGAATCTCGTAGACCCCAATTCGCCGTCCTATGCGCGAGGGTACAGGTGCTGTGGCTACTGCGACACCCAGCAGGTCAGCTGCAGGCCTGTTCAAGAAAACGCTTCCCGCGCGATCTTCATAACCGAGAAGGGATTCGACTTCGCCGCGCAGTTCGGGATCGCTGCCACACGCGTTCTCGAGAAATTGCTCACGATCGTTCACGTCAAGCCCGGCAGCTTGTTCGTAGATGCCCCGTATTTGCTGCCAGCGCTCGGGCGTCATGACGAAGCCGTCCGATCGAGTTCGCGATAGAGCCACACGCGAGCCGTGCTCCAGTCACGCTTGACAGTGGAGGGCGAAATTCCCAGCACCTCGGAGGTATCTTCGATGGATAGGCCGCCGAAGAAACGCAGTTCGACGACCCGGCTCTGCTGAGGATCAAGTTTCGCAAGACTCTGCAGGGCATAGTCCAGAGCGAGGACATCCACATCGGTTGCGGCCGGATGCGATTCGGCCTCGTCGAGCGGCAGCCTGCAGACGCTGCCTCCCCGCTTGGCGGTACGGTGCTGACGGGCGTAGTCGACCAGGATCTGTCGCATCAGCTGCGCGGCGACTCCGAAAAAATGGGCGCGATTCTGCCACTCCGGCAAGTTCTGGCCAACCAGCCGGGCATACGCCTCGTGAACTAAGGCGGTGCTTTGCAAGGTGTGGTCTGGACGTTCCCGCTGAAGGTAATGGTGGGCCAGACGGCGCAGTTCGGTGTAGACGAGCGGCATCAGGGCGTTGAGCGCGGCCTTGTCTCCACCACGCCAACGCAGCAAAAGTGAAGTTACCGGCTCAGAGGGCCCGCGCTGCAAGGTTCGGTGCTCCAATGATCACGCGGGGGGCGCGTTGAGGGCGAAGCATAACGGCTGGGCACAGCCGTGTCAATGATTTTAGGCAAGGATTGGCCCAAGGGCTCGTACGAAGGGTCTTTTCAGGGCTCAAATCGAGCGATTTGCGTGGAAGGTGAGCTGAAATCTGGGCCCATTACGCCTTTACCAATAGAGGGCGTATTCGATTGTCGTCCGCTCCTGGATTCGGAAGAGGGGTTTTGGGGGCCGACCAGGGTTTCTGCTTGGGAGGATCCATGCGCGCGTTGCTTCGTCGTTTGTGCGTTCCAGTCGTGCTGTTGCTCTGTTTGCCGGTGGCTTCCGTGGGACAATCGGCGCCACCCGCCGCCGACACTTTTGCCACTGCCGCATTTCCGCTGGCCAACAACGGATCAAGCCAGGTGCTGTTGGTGGCACCCGGCGCCACCAGCTATCTGAAGTTCAATCTGTCTACGCTTCCGCCGGGTGCCACGGTCAGCAAGGCCAGCCTGCGGTTGTATGTGGCTACGGTGGCAAAACCGGGCAGCTTCGATGTCTATGAACTGGACAACAGTTGGAGTGAGAACACACTGAACTACAGTACTGCCCCGCCGCTGGGGACGTCGGCGACTGGTAACCAGCCGATCGTCGTTTCGGCGGCAAGCCTGCACCAATTTGTGGTGATCGACGTCACGCCATTGGTGCAGAACTGGGTAAGCGGCGCAGTACTGAACAACGGTATCGCCCTATCGCTTAGCAGTGCAGGCGGCAGCTTCTCGTTCGACTCCAAGGAGAGTGCCCTCACCAGCAATGGTCCGGAACTGGAAATCGTGCTCGCCGGCGGAGGGACGCAAGGTCCTGCGGGACCGCAGGGGCCTGCAGGACCGATGGGCGTACCCGGCTCGGCTGGTCCTCAAGGTCCCGCCGGTCCAATTGGCTTGACGGGCCCGGCGGGGCCGGTTGGAGCCCAAGGGCTCCCCGGTCCAGCAGGGCCTGTAGGACTCATGGGCTTAACCGGCGCACAGGGGCCTCAGGGAGACCCGGGACCGGCAGGGCCCGCTGGCCCAGGACTGACCTTCAAAGGGTCCTTCAACGCAGCCATCGCATATGCAATCAATGATGCGGTCAACTTCAATGGCTCGAGCTACGTGGCCCTGGCGGCCACCAAGATTGGCGATCGGGCGCCGGATGCGAATCCCGCGTGGTCGCTGATGGCGCAGCAAGGTACGACAGGGCCAGCTGGATCTGCCGGGCCGGCGGGCCCTCAAGGGGCGACGGGGCCAGCCGGACCTCCGGGACCCATCAGCGGGGTAACGGCTGGCACGGGCCTCATGGGAGGCGGCACGGTTGGAAATGTGCTGCTCAGCCTGGATACGACCAAAGTGCCGCAACTGAACTCCGGGAACGTCTTCACGGGCAACCAGACGGTGAATGGGAATCTGAGTGCGACCGGGCTAGTGACAGGAAGCGCTTTCAATATCGGCAGCAACGCATTCGCGTTCGGGGCTTTTTCGAACAGCAACGTGTTCCTGGGCTTTGCCGGGAATGCGAGTTCTTCAACCGGTGCCGGCAGCTTCAACACTGCGACTGGGAGCGGGGCCCTTTACTCCAATAGCAACGGAGTGGAAAACACAGCTGCCGGCTTCGCAGCTTTGGCAGGGAACACGGCCGGTTCGGCGAACACGGCGAGCGGAGCCCACGCGCTTCAGGGAAACGCCACAGGGAACTCAAATACCGCTACCGGCGACGGAGCGCTGAATGTCAACACAACCGGAAGTTACAACACCGCGACGGGAACGAGTGCTCTCAAGCAGAATTTTGTTGGGGCATCCAATACTGCCAATGGCAGCAGCGCACTGCAATCGAATACAACCGGCGATTCCAATACTGCAATTGGCGCGCAAACCCTCACCTCGAATTCCACTGGTACGAACAACACGGCTCTTGGATATCAGGCGCTGAGTTCAAACGTGTCCGGCTCTTCAAATATAGCTATCGGATTTGCTGCGGGGACAGGCTCTCACAGCGATCTTAGCAACGCTACAGCGATAGGCGCCAATGCCGAAGTGGATGAGAGCAATGCCATCGTCCTCGGCAGCATGTGGGGCGTGAACGGCTCCTATGCCGACACTCTCGTCGGCATAGGCACCACGACTCCCAGCCACAAACTCCATATCGGCTCTTGCGGCAACTGCCTTCGCGTGGAGGGACCCTCTTACGCCGGAAGTGGCTCTATAACGGCATCATTCGGTTGGGCCGGTGATTTCGCCATTGACATTTGGGGTGTTGCCGGGGGGCGATTTGTGGTGAAAGAAGGTGGGCTGGTGGGTATCGGCGCGGAGGCCCCATCCAACATCTTAACGATCGGCCAAAATAAGGGCCATGCGATCGCCGATGGCTGGGATACTTACAGCTCCCGCCGCTGGAAGACCAACATTCACCCGCTCGCCGATGCCCTCAGTAAGATCGAGCAGCTGCGTGGTGTGTCCTACGACTTGAAACAATCGGGCAAGCACGAGATTGGCGTGATTGCCGAAGAAGTGGGAGCCGTCGTGCCGGAAGTGGTCACCTATGAAGACAACGGCAAAGACGCACGCGGCGTCGACTACAGCCGCCTGACCGCTTTGCTGATCGAAGCCGTCAAGCAGCAGCAAACGCAGATCCGGGAACAACGCGCTCAAATCCAAAGCGAACTGTGGCGGAGTAAGGTGCAGCAGCAGGAGATCGTCCGGCTAGGGCATAAGCTGCACGTTCTCGAAGCGGCATCCAATGGGGTCAGCCCGCGGCGTTCTTCCAAGAATCTGATTACATCTCCGGCGAGGAAACATAGGATCAGGGGCGCTTCACCTATTCGTGCTGATCAGCTGACCCAATCCGCCCGCCTTTTCCGCCTTACTCAATAGGAAGGCAAGAAGCAGGCCGAGACGGCTGGCCCTGAGCTCAGACAGTCAGCCAGCCGTCGAGCCTGCCAATTGCCGCCGATCGCACAAGGAGTGACTATGCCTTCCAATCTACTGCAGCGCGTGTTTTGGTCCGCGGCGATGCTGGCCGCAGTGATAGCCCAAGCCCAGGATTTGCATATAAAGAAGAGCATTACCGTCGGGGGAAACTTCGTCTCAAGCTCAGAAACTGCCATCAAAGGCGCGCGGGAGCGCACGGTCAGCCAAGGACCGAATGGCAGCACGATTACATTGCATCAATGTGATCTCAAACGGAGCCTGACGATTAACGAACAGGCCCAGGCTTATTTCGTCACGAATGATCCACTCGACGAAAACGCCGCAAAGGCCGCTGCACTTGCGACCGGAACTGCTAACCAGGAAGGGAAAGGCGGAACAATTGTAGTCACGACGACCATCACCGACACCGGCGAACGCAAAACAATGTATGGCTATCAGGCGCGCCACCTCAAGGCGAAAGTTACGCAAGAGCCTTCGGCCGATGCCTGCACGCAAGTGCGTCAGTCATTCGAAATTGATGGTTGGTTCGCGGATCTAGCCAAAGAGCAGTCCGCCTGCGCGACCCTCGCTCCTCCCGTTCAGCAGAACAATGGATGCAACGACAAAGTTATCGCACGGCGACTTGGTACCGGCAAAGCCGGCTATCCGCTGCAGGAAAACATCACACTACCTGCGCCGGACGGCACCACCATGACAGTGGGCATCATTACGTCGGAGTTGAGCAAGAACAAATTGCCCGACGAACTCTTCGATGTCCCGGCCGCATATCGGCAGGTTAACTCTTTAGCAGAGGTCAACGCCGCGGCTCCTCAAACGCAAGCGGCACAGCCGGGAATGGCTCCGCAGATGCAAACGGGGGTGACGCAGGGCGGAGCAGCTCAGCTCTCCGCAAGTGCCGGCGAAATGAAGGGGGCCATGCTGGCAGGGATGATGAACCCTGCTGCGGCTCCGGCAGCGCAAATGAAAGCGAATGCCATGGCGCAACAGGCGCAACAGATGTGGGGCTCGATGGGCGGCCCGCAAATGGGGCCAGGTATGATGGGCGCCCGACAACAACAAACCGCGAACCAGGTTGCCGCGCCCCAAGTTCTCGGTCCTAAGGCGCCGGGGAAGATCCGCATCGGAGTCGCACCGCCGGATGCGCAAGTGGGGCAAGGCAACAACGCCGGCGCCGATTACAGCACGCCGATTCGCAACGCCGAAGTGGCCCTCATGAGTGGGCCAGCTATCGAGATCGCCGCGCTGGATTCGCACATTGCCATACAGCTTCAGGCCGAAGCGCAGCAGAAACAATGTGACTACGTCCTGTTCTCCAGTGTGGCAGTAAAACATAGCTCGGGTGGCGGGTTTGGCAAATTTGCGAAATTCGGCGGTGTGGCTGCCAGTTTGACTCCTATGGGCGGGATGGCGAGAGGAATGGGAGGAGCGGCCGCGGCCACAGCGGCATCCGCAGCAGCTTCGGCTGCGGCCCAAGCTGCTCAACAGCAGGCGGTGAGCCAACTCGCCGGCTTCAACGGTCAGATCAAATCCAAGGATGACGTTACTGTGCAATATCAATTGGTCGCGACAGGGCAAACCGCGCCACTGGCACAGGACTCTCTCAAAGGGAAAGCTAAGTCGGATGGCGAAGACGTGCTGACACCTCTTCTGCAGCAAGCAGCGAATACGGTGCTGACCCAAGTCAGCAACGTGAAAAAGTAGAAACACTGGCGGAGGGCGGAACGCAGGGGGAATGTTCCGCCCGATTTTCTCGATAATTTCGGGAGCACCAGAATTCGTGGCTCGTTGGATCCCAGAACATCTGGCTACTCGGTTCCGGAGAAGCGGGGGAGAGCTCATGCGGAACGGCAAACTAATGGCAGGATTGGCTGTCGGGGTCATGGTCGCTGGGACATTTGCGTCGCTCACTGTCTACCGGCTGGTCAAACGCGCGTTTGGGAATGCACCCTCTGGCTTTCGGTCGGCTCAGCAGGCAGCCTCGAACAAAGAGACCACAAGCCCGACTGTTTCGCCGCCATTCACTGCAAAGGGTGAAGCCATGGCTGAGGCGTTCCGCAGCGGCAAGCTGCCCGAACCGTTGCCGCAACCTACAGGTACTCCTGAACAGGCAGCCGCGGAGCTGGCAAAACGGGTTCTGGCCGAAGATGGACAATCGACCGCTGCGTTGCTGACAGCGGTGCAAATGTCCGGATTCAGCGTGCGAGGCGATGATGGCTCGCTGCCATACGAGTCAGTCAAGCCTGGACAAGGCATCATGATTGACGCCTGGGAAGTCGCGGCAGTGTCCAAGGTGTTTGCCGACGGGCTGCAGATCAAGCTCACGGATCTCAGCAACGCATTCGCGAGCACCATGCCCTCACTGAAGAACGCACCCGTGGATAAGTTACTGCTGGACGGTCTTCGCGCCGCGGCGAATGGAAATCAGCCGGCGAAGCGCTTTTGGGCTGATTTCATTGCGGAACTCGGGCGACAGTCCCGGCAGCACTTCGACCTGCTCGCGCCCTACCTCGATACGGGGAAGGTCGATCTGGACGCGATCCAACTGTCACTGATTCTCCGGCGCCTCGCAGTGGACTTCATGATCCAGGAGGGAAGCAACAATCAGAAGGGGCAATGGGCTCCGGTTCCCCAGCGGGACTGGACACCTGCGTTATGGGAACGTGCGTCGTACGAAGTCGACGACGGAACGCAGCCGTACGTGCGGGATGCTGTCTGGCATCCGGAGCGGGGCCCACGACTCGTACTTGTCCAGGAAGGAGGGGGTTCAAACCTGCCCTGCACACTGACGGAATTCGCGAGCAAGTTGATGGATGGATACGCATATGTATCGGGAAAAACCTTTGACGCGCTCCTTGAGCAAGTGGAAAAGGAGGGCGCTGAAAAGTATGGGAAGGCAACTTCGAAAGCCAATGCCGTGCTCGCGCTGATTAAGCTGATTGCGTACTATGCCTGCCTGGAGACGGATGTCACCATGAATGGCGAACCACCTTTAGTGCGGACACAGGACATCTACAGGCCCGGCGAACGACGCACGCTGACCGGCACCGTGCGGGAAAACACCAAGAATTGGCAAGCCGTGAACTGTACTCGCATAGCGCTCAATGGCGCTAATCTCGATATCAGCCTTCCCAACGATGGGCCCGTGGCGGGGGTGAAGACGGAATGGATGTTAGCCAAAGGCGGCACTAGTGTCTCTGGCACTGGAATTACTTGGGGCTTTGTCGAGTTTGTATCCCCTCAAGGCACTCCCCTCATACAGAGCGCAATGGTCCCTATCAGCAACCCCGCCTCTCCGAAAACCGACGAGGAAGGTCACACTACTATTGATCTCGAGGGTATGAAACAGCGAGAGCAACTGAGCAATCCAGTGCCTGTGATGAAGCAGGCGCAAGTCAACTTTAGCGTCGCAGCCAAAGCGGTCTCCATTGGTCAGGATGCCATCGACGCGTTGGGAAATGGGGTGGGTTTCAACAAGGGGTTAACCGCCGGCCCGCTCACCATTGGCATTGGGGGGCTGGTGGAAACGCTTCTCCGCAGCAACATCCACCTTTCCAAGACGCTCACTATCCCGGTGAAAGACTGGGTATCATGCCACGGCGGATGGGGTGGCACCATCGGCTATCAAACGACCTCTCAATTTTTCCAGACGCTTGGCGAGGCTTACAGTACGCAGACCAACTCCCTGGACGAGACCCTGGAAAACGAGATCACTTTAGAAGGCGACCCAGATGTCGTAACTGGCTGGAGTGGATCGTCTCATGGCACTTACTCGGCTTCTTACATTTCGATATCCACAAATGTACTTGTCCATCCACCGGTCAAGTTGTTTCGCGGGTCCGTTGTGACCACGATAGTCACTCTGCAGGCTGGCGGTGGCGGAAATGCGACTGCCGATATCACTAGCGACGGAGGCGACACATACAGCCTCCATGTGATCTCAACCGGCAACATCCAAGGCAATAACAATTGGAACAGCACCTGCAGCGGCGAATGCGGGGGCACGAACCCGCCCGCCAAAGATAGCCCGTTCGGGTATTCGATGATGGGGATCAGCTTCACTGTCAAAGCAGACCCAGATCATCCGGGAGTGCTCTCCGGCGGCGCCGAACTCGCAGATACTCCCTCCAAGGGACAAACCACGAAAATCCATTGGAGTCTCGATCAGTGCCAGGGTGGCCAGTAGTGTCGGATGGGGAACGCTAAGACGGACATAAGAACTCACGGCTACAGCCCGTAGAGCCCCGTTGGCACTTTCACTCGTATCCACGGTATGCCCCCCGACTCCGGTAAGCATATTCCGGAAGAAGACCTCGAATTCGTCATCAAGATTGGCAGCACAATGCAAAAGGCACGTTTCACCTCAAGGACGTTGGGCGCGGGAAGTTAGAGCTATCCAGCGTTAACGGTCTGTCGTGCTATTCGGCTATGAGTTTCACCAGCTTGCAAGAAGATGAGTTCCTTGGGCACCTCAGTGCCGACGAGGTACGCCGGTCTGCGCTCTTACAGCTAAAGGGCATGGGGGTGCTCGCCCGGTGGCTTCAATCGACATCCGGCTGAAGAGGATATGCCCGACGACACGTTCCTTAATCTCCGCAACGAACGAAACCAGCACAACCCCCTGGTTGCGCAAGCCGTCAACCAGATCAGCCTCATCCCCACGGCTAAAAGCCTGTTCATTGACGAAACGAATTGCGGCACGATCTTCAGGATATTCACAGCGCACGATCATGTTGTTGTTTATGCTCACCGGGTTGCATTGTACTTTGGATTTTCCGACTGCTCGAAAAACGCTTTTGGATACTGGCGCGTCTCAATTTCAAGGTGGTCGGCAAGCCTTCCTTTACAAGATTAGGTGAGAGTTGCTCGTCATAGACGCCAGCGAGGATCACATCCCACAGGCTCACAAGTTCAGTACTGAGTTCCTTTATCTTTGCAGCGGGATTCAAGCTGATTCAGGACCAATGGGATGGTCTTGCGCGGACGAACGCAAAGTGCTGTGTTCTAGTCAGGTCACTCGGGACACAACCCCATCAGCGGACACCTAGGCTATTGTTCAGAAGGGTGACTGCCGAGCTGCGCTAGCGCCGGCGGAAATCTTCAGGAATTCTCGGCGATTCAAATCCAATTTCAACATGGACTACTCCTATCGTTTTTGGTAGCAGCCGATGTCTATGTTGGCGGATTTGATCCGCGGTGAGCCTTCAAGGTCCAGTTCTCCCACCGGCACTCCGTCAAGCGTACCCGCAGCGATCGCGGGAGAATCTGATTGCAGATGAAAGTCGTTCGCGGCAGTATCAACAAAATCCGGATCGAGAAAGCGCGAATGACGGTCATTCCCCGTGGACTCAACATAACTGTCGAATCCCGTCACCGTGACGGAAGCGCCTGCCCAGGTGCTCGCCTTCGCTCCAGAAGCACAATAATAAAGGTTGTGATCAATCACGGCTGGCGGCTGGTTTTTGTCGACCTGCGATCGGTTCAGCGTTATGAGGCAGCGGGGCCCCGCATAGACGATGTTGTTCTCGAAAACATTGTCTGCCATGTTCCATTGCATCTGGAACTCACCCGAGCCGGTTGCCGACGTATCGTTTTCGTAGAGAGTGTTGTTGACCACCGTGGAGTGCACGGTGTGCCCTCGCTCAGACGCATAACCTCCGATGGAAACACCGGCCGTGTGGCAGTGATAGACAAGATTATTCCGCGCAGTGATATAGCTGGTGGCGCGGTCTTTATGTTCGCTGGCCAGCTCGATTCCGAAGTCCACATTATGAATTATGTTTCGTTCGATCAGAATCCGAGTGCCGCCATCCACGTAAATACCATCGGAGGATTCATCGTTGCGGTATGCGGGATTGCCGCGCGATGTAATGCTGTAAACCAGATTCCCGCTGACTATGCCGTCGCGAGCCTGGTCGACGGCGGGGTCGGGCGCCGTGCGCTCGAAACCAATGACGTCGATTCCAATGTTATTGTTGTCGTGGACGACATTGCGAGTGATGCGGAAGTTCGTGACGTTCCCGTTCACTACTAATGACTCGCTCGAACCGGTTTTGAGGTGATGCACTTCGTTGCCGTCGATGATCAAGTCAGTGATAGGCGTTTTGGCGTCCGTACCGTATACGGCAATGCCAAAGGCGTTGCCGCCTTGTCCGGGAGCATCGCGGCCTTCAAAATTGTTCTCAATGTGATGGACGTTGTTCTTCAGAAGTTCGATATGGGAGCCGGAACCGATTACGTTGATGCCCAGAGGGGAGAGGCGATGTTCGGCGGTACGGAAATTGCGAATCTCAAAGCCCTCGATCCTCACATAACTTTTGTTCTGAATCGTGAGTACGCCGGTTCGGCCTGAGGGAGTGAGATGCGATGCATCGAGGATCGCCGTTTCGCCAGGATAGCTTCGGAAAGTGATGAATCCATCGCTCACGTCGCCGGATGCCTTGATGCTCACCAGCTCTTCGTAGATTCCCCCTCGAACGTAAATAGTACTTCCGGCCCGCGCGGTGTCTGCGGCGTGTTGAATAGTGAGCCAAGGTGCCGCTTGAGTGCCGGGGTTCGAATCTTTCCCGGTGGTTGCCACGTAGAAGGAGGTGTTTGTCTGGCCAAACGCCGCAAGGGCGCACGTCAGCAAAATACAAAGGGCTGAGACCTTCATGCTCATAACTCCAGGGCGCTCCTGGCGCCCCACCTAGATTGTCCAGCACAAAACGCGCCCATTCACACAAGCGGCTGATCGGGCTTGTAGTTGTGGCGCAATGTTAGCGAGCCGTCGGGATTGATCTTCTGCCGGCAGGCCCAGCGGACCGAATGACGCACGCCCTTCACTTCGAGCTCAGCTTTAAGCCGCAACCCCTCCCAATGAACTCCTGCAGGCAGCATCATCATGGCTTGATGAACGCCCGTTGGTTTCGGGTAGCCGGCGTCGACGCAGCCTGACACTAGAATCTTGCTGTCTTCGCTGAACACGGTAAGGCGCAGCACTCCGGGCACGGGAGCGATTCCGTCGTTTGCCAATCCCAGCACTAGACCGTTAGCTCCGTCACGGGTGAACGTCCAAACAAATGAGGGGCGGATGCGATAGCCGATCTGGCGGGCCATCTCATCGATAGGCCCGGGAAACTTCTCGTAGTAACTCGAAATGCTGTGGGCCGATTGATTGTGCCAGCCCCAAACTGATAAATAGTTGACCCCAACGTCGGCTGCATGAGAAATAATTTGCTCGTTGTAAGTAATTCCATCTTCATCGATCTGAAGATCCTTGGGGTCACCGGTGGTGAAACCCACCTCGCAGATCGCCGCTGCCCAGGGCGGACGGTAACTCAATGCCTCGATCTGAGTGTTCTCAATGAAGATAGTGTCCGTACGCAACCAGTTGCCAGTCCGCATGGTGCGATCAAGCAGATCGGCGTTGCCCACATTGCTGAAATCGGGCTGCGTGTTGGTTGCGAGCGGCACTTTGGTCCAGTGTTCGAGTTGCAGCTCAAACATGGAGGCCCAAGTCTGTTCCGCGATTAACGGGCTGGGGAATGGATTGCCTTCGTAGGGCCACGTGTGTCCCTCGCCCCAAAAGCCGTACATCATGGTGTCCATGAACTCGATCTGTGGATGGCCGTTGAACTCGGCGGCCAGCAGTTCATTCAATTCGCGAAACGCAGACTGATATGCCGGGTGATCGTAACGGGGCACGCGGTTATCTTTCTTGTAGCGCATCTCCGCGGGGTTGCCCTTCCACTCGCCTTTGAGTTTTACGTAGGGAACTTTGTCGAGGAGAAAGTCCGGCATCCCCGGATCGGGAACGTCGGGATTCTCCAATTGGACTCGGAAGCCGATGCGCTTGTCATAGCGGCGAGCGAGGTCGAACGCAATCGTCCACCACGACGGGAAATCGAGACGGTCTGGTTGCTTCTGGACCTCGCGCCAGTTGGGCCGGAGATACACCTTTTGCACAAATGGTAGCTTCACCAAGTCCTCCAGCGTCCGTTCCTGGGTCTGGCCAGGGACTTTGAGCGGCCCAGTATCGTCGGAAAGATAAACGATGAGACCCATGCCGTAATTGCTGACGATGTCCTTGGACGGCGAGGTGATCATCGAGACATCGCTTTCGGGAACTACGGCGCATGGACCATATTGAGGGAACGGTCCCTGATAAAGCCGGTCGAGAACAGGAGGCCCCGAACCCCAATCGTACTTATCCCAGTTGTGTTCCGGAATGGAGGCGTGAGCTTGCGGCTTAAACACACCGACGGCGAGTCCCGCTGCCGTAGCGGACTTCATGAAAGTGCGTCGATCCATAAACTGCTCCGTAGGGACGAAGGTGGTCGCGCGATACGGAGATCGTACAATAAAGTCGAAATAGCACGAAAGTGTAAGAAATAATTCGTAACCGCTCGCCTAGCGATGTGGGCTCGCCCGGTCTGTCGGCAATCCGTGGGTTGGTTCATTAACGTCCGGATTGCTGGTCATACAGGAGCAATCCACTTCCTGAACGAGTACGATTGGTAACCTGCGCACCAGCCCGGTGCAGTATCGCTTCCGGCGCGGACGGGGGCACGGACATTTCTTGGTTGCTCCGTAAATTGACATTTCGATAACCGATGGAGTCCCCAGTGTCACGACTTCTTCTAAGCTTTGCGCTCTTAATCGGCCTGACGGCTGGCTTTGATCCGGCCAGAGCCCAAACTTCGACTGCCGGTGCAGCACTCCCGGTAACGCCAACTCGTCAACCCAGCACGCCCGGCTATGTAAAGGCGAAGGAGCTACCGGACGGAACGATCCCTTCGTTGAAGGAAGACGGGAACTTCGTCATTGGCCCCACCCACAATGCAGCACCGGAAATGGCTGCGAACGAAGGAGTGCCTAAGGGTGACGTCTTTGAATTCACCATGGAATCCAAAGACAGCAAGATCTATACCGGCATCGCGCGCGAGCCCAACACCTTCGCCGTGCCGGACCCAGCGAACCCGAACAAGGTAATCGTGAACAGCTATCCTGCTCCTTACACGCGACGGGTAGCGGTGTACGTTCCGAAACAATACGTTCCAGGCACGGAGGCGCCGTTCATCGTCGGGGCGGATGGACCTGACCCGACTCTGTTCGCCGCACTCGACAACCTGATCGCCGGGCATCGCGTGCCGGTGATGATTGCGATCTCAATTGGCAACGGCAGTGGCGACGCTCAGGGCAGCGAGCGAGGACTGGAGTACGACACAATGTCCGGACTTTATGCGGAGTTCGTGGAGAAGGAAGTGCTGCCTCTAGTGGAGAAGAAATATAACGTAAGGCTCACCAAGGATCCCGACGGGCGGGCGACCACGGGTTGCAGCTCAGGCGGAGCCGCCGCGATGGCAATGGCTTGGTATCACTCTGATCTCTACCACCGTGTTCTGAGCTACTCGGGCACCTTCGTTTACCAGCAGTGGCCGTACAACCCCGATACTCCGCACGGCGCATGGGAGTTCCATGAAACCCTCATTCCCAACAGCCCGAAGAAGCCGCTGCGCATCTGGATGGATGTCGGCGATCGAGATCTTCTTATCACCCGCGACAACTATCACGACTGGGTCCTCGCCAATGAGCGCATGGCCAAGGTTTTAGCCGACAAGGGGTATGCTTACCAGTTTGTCTTTGCAAAAAACGCTCGCCACTGCGACCGCGCTGTGAAAGCACAGACTCTGCCCTTGGCCTTGGAATATGTATGGCAGGGGTACAAGCCGAAAAAGTAAACCAGCCGCGCGAGATTTCTTACAAGCCGACTTCCCGTTACCAATCGTCGATGAGTGCTTCGGTGATAATGCGCGAACCAAGGGACTTCTCGACTACACCTAATGGCAGGCAGCACCCGGTACACAGGATTGTGACCTGAAACTGCCAAGGGATGGGTGATTCGAACTGTTGGTCCCTTTTACCGGTTCTGTTGTTTTCCCAATGGGACTGTGAGATGCTCCTGTTGGTAACCAAAATTTAAGGGGTGACG
>JAICJP010000314.1 GCA_025928375.1 Candidatus Sulfotelmatobacter sp. | reverse complement strand
AGCAGGGCATTGAGCAGCGGCCAGTCGGCCACGGCATCTGAGCCGTCTTTCATGGCTTCGGTTTCGCGGAAGGGAGACGCCACTGAGCCGCAGTCGAGATGATCGCGTCCGATCACGATTGGGGCTTTGATCTTGCCTCTCTTCACCAGGTCGTTCATGGCCAGGCCGAACTGGGCGCGTTCGCCGTAGCCCAGCCAGCAGATTCTCGCAGGGAGTCCCTGGAACTTGATGCGCTTGCGCGCCAGATCAATCCAGCGGCGCAGAATGCGATTTTGGGGGAACAGCTCAAGCACCAATTCGTCCGTGACATGAATATCTGAGGGCTCGCCGGAAAGTGCGACCCAGCGGAACGGGCCGCGTCCTTCACAGAACAGCGGACGAATATACGCAGGCACGAACCCGGGAAAGTCGTAGGCATTCTTCACGCCACGCTGAAAGGCGAAGGTGCGGATGTTGTTGCCGTAATCGAAGGTGACCGAACCCATTTTCTGCAGGCGCAACATGCCTTCGACATGGCGAGCCATCGCGTCCAGCGACTTCTCCTGATAGGCCTGTGGATCGCGCTGGCGCAATTCCAGAGCCTGTTCGAGTGTCATGTCATTGGGCACGTATCCATTGAGAGGATCATGCGCAGATGTCTGGTCGGTGAGAATATCTGGAACTACGCCGCGTTCGGCAAGTTCCGGAATGATATCGGCGCAATTGCCGACCAGTCCGACGGAAACATTCTCCTGCTTGCGAATGGCATTCTTCAGAATGCGCAAGGCCTCGTCGAGAGTGGAGACCATGAAGTCGCAGTATCCGGTCTTCAGCCGCTTCTTGATGCGTTCGGGATCGACGTCAATGCCGAGAAATGCCGCGCCTGTCATGGTGGCGGCGAGGGGCTGCGCTCCGCCCATTCCTCCCATTCCGCCGCTGACGATCAACTTGCCCGCCAGATCCCCGCCGAAATGCTTCTCGCCTGCAGCGGAGAAGGTCTCGAAAGTTCCTTGCACGATGCCTTGCGAGCCGATGTAGATCCACGAGCCCGCGGTCATCTGGCCGTACATCATCAGGCCGGCACGCTCGAGTTCGTTGAACTTCTCCCAGTTCGACCAGTGGCCGACGAGGTTGGAGTTGGCGATGAGCACGCGCGGGGCGTGGTCGTGAGTCTTGAAGACTCCGACTGGCTTGCCCGATTGCACCAGCAGAGTTTCGTCGTTCTCCAGCTTCTTCAGGGTTTCGACGATGGCGCGATAGGCCTCCCAGCTGCGCGCGGCGCGTCCGGTTCCGCCATAGACGACGAGATCTTTGGGGCGTTCGGCGACTTCCTCGTCGAGATTATTCATCAGCATGCGCATGGCGGCTTCCTGCTGCCAGCCTTTGCAGGTGATCTGGTTGCCACGAGGCGCGCGAATCGAGGCGGAAGATGGGGGCAAGATTTCGACGGGCATGAATTCATGGTACTGGGTGCGCGATGGGCAAGACAAATTGCTTGGGATAGCTAGAGGGAGTGGAATCTGAAACCTGCATTTCTCCCGCCCTCTTGCTTGCGGCTTTGGTGATAACGTTACTCTCACGCAAGGAGGGCTTCGTCTTGATCGAGGGTATACGCAGCGGCAAGATTGCCGCGGTTCTTATCTCGCTGATCCTGTGCTGGCCGTTTGCTCAAGCGCAGAACTTCAACGACATCAAACCCTCGCCGCAGCAGGTGGAATGGCAGGATCTCGAATTTGGCGTGCTCATCCACTTCGGGACGAACACCTATCTGGACCGCGAGTGGGGGGACGGCACGGCGAGCCCGCAAGTATTCAATCCGACGCAGCTCGATCCCGAGCAGTGGCTGCGCGCGGCGAAGGCGGCGGGCGCGAAGTATGTTGTGCTCGTGGCCAAGCACCACGACGGCTTCTGCCTCTGGCCGACAAAACAAACCGATTACAGCGTGAAAAGCAGACCATGGGAGAACGGGAAGGGTGATGTCGTCAAGCGCGTTTCGGATGCGGCGCACAAGTTGGGAATAAAATTCGGCATCTATCTCTCGCCCTGGGATCGGCACGAGCCGCGCTACAAGAACTCCGCTGACTACGATGACTACTACGCCGCTGAATTGGACGAGCTTACCTCCAACTACGGAGACCTGGTGGAGTTCTGGCTGGATGGCGCCGGCAGTGAAGGGCACGTCTACAACTTTCCTCGCATTATCGAGACGCTTCGGAAAGCGCAGCCGAACACGCTGGTGTTCGCCGATGCCGCGCTGTTCGAATACGGCGACATCCGCTGGGCAGGGAACGAGGACGGGAAGATTCCGTACGAAAACTGGAACGTGCTCGATCGCCACGGTTATTTGCGATGGAGGCCTGTCGAAGCTGATACGCCCCTGCACAAAGAGCACTGGTTCTGGCACCCCAATGATGAAGACACGCTGAAATCGGTGGAAGATTTGCTTTCCACTTACGAGCAGACCATCGGCCGTGGTGGCCAGTTGATGCTCGGCCTGGCGCCGGACAAGCGAGGGTTATTGCCGGAGGCGGATGTAAGAAGGCTGGAAGAATTCGGAGAGGCCATTCGCCAGCGTTATTCCGGGAATCTGATTACAAAGGAACACATAGCGAACAGCGCCACTGACGCCGCTTTCGACGGCGATCCCGACACTTTCTGGTCTGCGCCGGCGGGATCGCATCACGCCATCCTCGAAGCCGATTTCCGCCAGCCCGTGAAGATTGACCGCACGCTCGTCATGGAGTGGCTGAACGATGGTCAACGCGTCGAGCAGTTTCGAATCGAGGTGTGGGACGGCGGGAGGTGGAAATCTGTGGTGGCGGGGCATGCGATCGGCCATAAGCGGATCGACATCTTCCCCCCGGTGAGCACATCGCGCATACGTCTCAATATTCTCTCCAGTTCAGCGGAAGCTCATGTTCGTGAATTTCAGGTATTCGATGCCAGCGGAGCGCGCATTACGAGAACTGTCTCTGGTCAAAATAGGTGATCCAGAACCCCAGGTGGGGAATCGCGGGGCCAATGCTTTCTCTGCATTGGCCGTTCACCCAGGCAATGTTCAGAGCTCCAAGGCGGACCCTACTTGAGGCTCTTAATATAGTGCGCGACGGCCTTGATCTGATCATCGGTCAAACTGGACATCGCTTTCTTATGCGGCATCTTTCGGGCATCGTTGCCCTTGCTGAGCAGCAGCACAATGTCGTCCTCGCTCAGTTTGGTGGTCTTCAAGGACGGGCCAATCTTTCCCTCTGCGGTCGCACCGTGACAGGTGGCGCACTTCGATTTGTAGATGGACTCTCCCTCTTGTGCCCAACCCAGGGAAGCGAAAAGAACTGGAACAGCAAGTAATGCGATCAGTCTGGTGTAACGCATCTGCAATCCCTCCTAACGGTGGGAACCCCGTTCGATGACCTTCGATGCCGTCCGCGGACAGGTAGTTTTAGAATTTTTGGCACAACCTTTTGTCACCTTTCGGGTTGCTCAGGACATCCGAGTAGCGCTACGCTAGTTCACTGCGAGAACCCGTCAACCTAGTCACACTCCTGAAACCAAGTTCGCCAGGGAGGGACTCGTGAGCATCGCCAAGCTTTTCTGCAGAGTTACCCTTCTGTTGTTGTGTTCGCTCGCGGTCATTCTGACCCTGCTTCTCGGAGGCAATCGCGATAAAGCTGCCGCGCAGTCCACCTCCGATGTGGCCGCGCAGAATGCGACTCCGCAGAATCAGAGCAAGCGGCCCGCAAAAAGAACCTCCGACATGCCCGGCGCCGTTTCGGGCGCGACTTATGTAGGTTCGGATACCTGCAAAAACTGCCATGACGAGATCTATTCCAAGCACTTCGAAGGGACTCCTCATTTTGCGCTGCTAAAAGGAGGCGAACACGGATGCGAAGACTGCCACGGGCCCGGATCGGCGCACGTGGAGGGCGGGGGCGATAAGGCAAAGATTGTTCGTTTCTCGCAACTCTCCCCCGAGCAGGCCAGCCGGCGCTGCCTCCAGTGCCACGAAAGCAGCCTGGAAAACATGAATTTTATGCGCTCCGTTCACTTGAAGAATGGAGTCGGATGCCTGGGCTGCCATTCGCCGCATCATTCCACCCAGCCCGATCACTTGCTCAAAACGCAACAGACGCAGCTGTGCTACGGATGTCATGCGACGCAGAAAGCCGAGTTCGATCGTCCATACCGGCATCGCGTGGATGTGGGTCTGATTTCCTGCAGCGATTGCCACAATCCGCATGGCAGCTTTGTTGGACGGCAACTGCGCACCGCGGCCGGCCAGTTCCCGGTCTGCACCAACTGCCATACCGAAACCATGGGACCGTTCGTTTTTGAGCACGTTCCGGTGAAGCAGGAAGGTTGCACCAGTTGCCACACACCGCACGGCTCAACGAATCCGCGATTGTTGCGCGTGAGCCAGGTGAACCTGCTCTGCCTGCAATGTCACTCGCCAACCGCGAGTGGCAACGTGCCGCAAATACCCAGCTTTCATACTCAGAACGCGAAGTACCAGGCGTGCACGATGTGCCATACGCAGATTCACGGTTCTAACTTCGATGAGTTCTTTTTCCGGTAATGAGGAAAGGGAACTCACTCTGGCCGACCTGATGGTGAAGCAATGAAATTCGCAGTCAGATTCGGAATCGCGCTGCTGTTCCTGACATTGACGGTTTCGCTGGTGGCACAAGGGCCGGGGCAGATGACTGATGGGTTGCCAGTGTCGTCGCAGACACCGTCCAAGGAAGTTCCCGAGGGAATCGAGCGGGGCGGGTACCGCATCCAGCAGTCTGTCGAACTTGGCTTCCGGGTGACGGACCTGACCGGCAGTGCTCCGATGTATGACACTCTGGTGAACCTGGAGACCGGGCCGCGGATACTGGAGCAATCGTTGTCGATGCAGTCGCTGAATCACGATGGACTCTTCGATAGTCTCAGCGCCAGCAGCTTTGGATGGGGCGGAGATCCCAGCAATGGCGCTCGCCTGCGGGCCGTGAAGTACCGGCTATTCAACTTCACGGCGAGCTTCCGTCGCATTCAGAACTTTTTTGACTATGATCTTTTTGCCAACCCGCTGAATCCTCCGACCGCGACGCCGATAGTGAACGTCAACAACTCTCCGCACGGTTATTACAATCGCCGCCGCATGTACGATTTCGGCTTAACGCTGTTTCCGCAGCGGCGCTTCAGCATTCTGCTCGATTACAGCCGCAACCGCATGGAAGGCACGTCATTCAGCAGCATTCACGACGGGACCGACGCCTTGCTCTACCAGCCGCTCGATAATACATTTGATCAATATCGCTTCGGGGTCAGTTGGAAGGTGAACCGCCATACCACCGCCAACTTCACCGAGAACCTTCAGTATTCGAAGGGAGACAGCAATAATTTCCTGTCGCCGTTCAATCCGGTGGCTCTTCCGGGTGGGACACCGGTGGAATTCGGGCTGCCGTGGTTCAACGGATTCAGCCCGTGCGCCGCACCGGTTATAGGGGCCAGCGCCAATCCGGT
>JAICJP010000019.1 GCA_025928375.1 Candidatus Sulfotelmatobacter sp. | reverse complement strand
TAGCTATTGCTCTGCCGGTTGTTAGAAGTCACCCCAGTGCCAAGAAAATCACCTTCCCAATATCCCGTCAGTTTAGCGGTACCCACTTTGCTTTCCGCAAGCAGGGACAGGCGGCTCTGACGAGCGGTGAAGTTACTCTCATTAATATGATCCAGAGCGTTCCCTGGATAAGGAATGCTGTTGAACGGAGTGTTGATATCGGAAGCCAGGCCGCGTTGGCGGGTCACCGTTTCTGCCGCGATGAAGCCGCCCGGCGTGATGGTGATTCCTTTGTAATGGAGAGCGGTGGGGCTTTCGGTTGCAGTTTTAACGGTCTTCTGCATTTCCTGCATAGTCGTGGCCGTGTTGACATTGTTCGTCTTCATGTCAGCCACGTCGTTCTTGAGCTCAGTCACCGATTGCTGTTGCTGAGTCGCAACTGCCTGGGCGGCGTCCGCTTTGCTGGTTGCATCACTGGCCGCAGACTGGGCCTGCTGAACCGACTGATCTCTCTGCCGAATCTGATCCTGCAGCTGCTGGATCTCCTGCTGTTGTTGCGCCAGGGCCGCCTGCTGCGCCGCGATCGCATCTTTCAGCGACTGAACATCCGCCGCCGTGACTGTAGCCGTTTTCTTCCTGGTTGATTTCGGCGCAGTGCTGGTTTGTCCAACCAGTGCTGTCGCCAGCATCGCAACTGCGCACAACGTCCAAGCAGACTTCATTCTTCTTCTCCTGGTTACCGACGGAATGGGACTATTTCGCTGCGTTAATAGCCTACTTCACCTGTTTGATCGTCTCTTTCACCTTGGCCGCTACGTTCTGCGGAAGCGGCGCATAGGACAGCGAAGCCGTCATCTTCTGCCCATCGGTGACCATCCAATTCAGAAAGTCAGCTAAGATCTTTCCCCTCGCAGGATCTTTAGCCTGCATCGCGACTAAAAGCCACGTGAAACTGGAAATCGGATAGGCGTCTTTCCCCGGAGCGTTGGTGATGGAGACGCGGAAATCGGCCGGCACCTTTGCGACCGAACCTGCTGCTGCAGTAACACTGTCCAGCGTTGCCTTGACGAATTCACCAGCAGAATTTCGTACGCTTCCGTAGGCGATCTTGTTTTGCACCGCATAAATCAATTCGACGTAACCAAGAGTACCCGGAAGTTGGCGAATTGAACCTGCGACACCTTCATTTCCTTTTCCTCCCAGCCCCTTCGGCCAATTCACAGATGTACCGGCGCCGACCTGGCTTTTCCATTCAGGGCTGACTTTCGAAAGGTAGTCCGTCCAGATGAAGGTCGTGCCGCTACCGTCGGAGCGGTGCACAACGATAATTTCATGGTTGGGCAATTTCACATCAGGATTGACCTTTGCAATGGCGGGATCACTCCAGTTGGTAATGTGGCCCAGGAAAATGCCCGCCAGGATTTCAGGGGTGAACTTCAATTCCGTGTTCACTCCCGGAACGTTGTATGCCGGCACGTCTGCTCCGAGCACGGTGGGAAGGTTCAGAACCTTGGTGCCCAACTTGGCCTGAGCGGCCTTAAGTTGCTCGTCGGTCATCGGCATATCGCTGGCACCGAAGTCCACGGTGGCCTCCGTCACCTGGCGAATGCCGCCTCCGCTACCGATGGACTGATAGTTGACCTGCACGTCAGAATGAACTTTGTGATATTCGCTGAACCACTTCGAATACATCGGATAGGGAAATGTGGCGCCAGCTCCGTTCAGCGTGGTCTGCCCTACGGCGGGCAGGGCCAGAATTGCACACACGAACAGCGGCACGAGTTTACGCATTACCTGGAATTCCTCCTTGAAATTGATGTTCAACTTCTATCGGCCACGTGTTACAGGACTGTTACAGAGGAGTGAATTTCTGATGAATGGGAGCGCGCACCTGTTGGAAAAGAGGGATTAACGAGCAGATTGCAGGCGTGCGATTTCGCGCGGGAACAAAGTGTTGGAAGGAAACTCGCGCTCCAATCCGGAAAGCACTTCGAGCGCATGTGCTTTGTCTTTTTCGCGCACGTAAGCGATTGCCAGCAGGATGCGCGCAAACGGAGCCAAATAGTGCCCGTGCTCAGCCGTGGTTTGGAGATCGTTGATCCCGCCCTGCTTGTCTGCAGGCAGGCCACCCATCCGTAAGACCCAGCGCACCGGCGCGGCCATGCTCCCGATGACGTACTTGCTGAATCCCGTCGCGAGCAGCGCGTCGTAACAATGCGGACAGACAGCGAGTAACTGTTGAGCCGATGCCGACGCTTCTTTGGTGTAATGCAGAGATGCCAGGTTACGCTTCTCGATCAAGGCAAAATAGTCCGCCTGCAAGCCCGAGCACAAAGTAAGCGCGAACAATGCATCACGATTGGTCGAGTCTGTCGCCAGCGTGGCCCGGGCCAGAGTCTGAGCGCGTCCAATGGCGGCGTCAAAGCGCGCGCGCAGCGCCGGATCCGGCTTCAATTTTGCCCGGTTCTCGAATGCCGAGTCGTTTTCATAGAACTGGGCTTCCAGAACTCCCAGACGATTAAACTCGGAGAAAAGAAGTCCCGCCGCTTCACTGACCGGGCCAACCGGGTCCTCCGGATGTTGCTTCTCCCACAGGGAGAATTCTTGTTGTGCTCCCGAAAAATCGAGGTTATAGAGGCCAGTAAATCCTCGATCCAGAGCCGAAGGGGCGGGTAAATTCGCTCCATCCTCAGCGGCGCAAATTACGGTAAACAGAATGGCCAGGCAGCAGAACCACCTGAGCACTCCGTTCAACCGCGTTTCGCCTGCGAGAATCATGCCGCTTTCGCCCTACGCCCTTCTCTGTTTATCATCGTGGCTCGCCACCGGCGGAAACCCGACTTCTCCATTGGATGCTGTTTCCGGCGGAAATCATAGCCTTACGTGTAAAACATTTGTCAAACGATGATTCCGAGGAAGAACTGCTTTCATGGCTGATTCGACCACGCGCTACGCCCCAGGTTGGCCCGGCATTCCACCGCGTTGGACTTCCAGCGCAAAGAGCGGCGCAGGCACTGCGCTCAACCAGCACAGCAAAGTCTGGTTCACCATCAGCCACGGGATCCTAAATGAAATCTACTTTCCGCGAGTGGATCAGGCTTGCACACGCGACATGGGGTTCATCGTGACGAACGGCCAGGATTTCTTCTCCGAAGAAAAGCGCAATTGCCAGTTCGAGAATGTTCCCATAGAGCCCGGGGTTCCTGTATTTCAGCTGGTAAATACGTGCAATTCGGGACGCTACCGCATTCATAAGGAAGTCTTCAGCGATCCCTATCGCAATGTTGTTCTGCAGAAAGTTCGCCTGGAACCGCTGCAGGGCAAACTTTCCGACTACCGCCTGTTCGCGCTGCTCTCTCCACACCTGGCGAATTGCGGCTACGGCAACACTGGATGGATTGGCGATTACAAGGGCTTTCCCGCGTTCTTTGCCGAGCACGCTGGAGTAAATGTCAGCATGGCGTCTTCCGCTCCCTGGAAAAAAATGTCGGTTGGTTTTGTGGGAGCATCGGACGGATGGCAGGATCTATCGCAGCATTTTGCAATGCAATGGGAGTACACGCGCGCCGAGAACGGAAACGTAGCGCTCACCGGAGAAGTCGATCTGACCGCGTGTAACGGAGAATTCGTGGTCGCCCTCGGCTTCGGGGCCATCTGGACCGAAGCCGGCCAGCAAGTGCGATCGAGTCTCTTCGAAGATTATGCCGAGTTGCGCGCGCATTACATCACGCAGTGGAACACCTGGCAGACAAAGCTTCTGCCGCTCGACCAACCTTCGCGGCAGAACGACCTGTATCGCTCCTCCACGGCGGTATTGCGCACTCATGAGTCCAAGGATTTTCTGGGCGGCATCATCGCCAGTCTGTCGATTCCATGGGGGTTCAACAAAGGAGATGAGGATCTTGGCGGCTATCACCTCGTCTGGCCGCGCGACCTGGTTGAAACTGCCGGGGCGCTGCTCGCGTCCGGTGCGACCAGCGATGCTGCCCGCGTGCTGCGCTATTTGGAAGCGACGCAGGAGGCCGACGGAAACTGGGCGCAAAATCTATGGCTTGACGGCCGCCCGTACTGGAGCGGCATCCAGATGGACGAGACCGCCTTTCCGATCTTGCTGATCGACCTGATGCGACGCGAAGCTCCACAGAGTTTGGGCAAGCTTGATCGCTGGTGGCCGATGGTGCGCAAGGCGGCCAGCTTCATCATTCGCAATGGGCCAGTGACTCAGCAGGATCGCTGGGAGGAAGATGCCGGTTATTCACCATTCACTCTAGCGGCGGAGATTTCCGCGCTGCTCGCGGCCGCTGAGATCGCCGATATAAGTGAACATTCCGAGCAGGCGCAAATCTTGCGCGATGCCGCTGACGCCTGGAACGACAACATCGAACGCTGGACTTATGCCAGCGGAGGGGACCTGGCGCAGCAACTTGGAATCGAGGGATATTACGTACGCATTGCCCCGCCCGATACCAGCGACGGTGCGGCCTCGCCCACGCAAGGCTTCGTCCCCATAAAGAACAAGGTACCCGGGCAGGACCGCGACCGCGCCTATCACATCATCAGTCCCGATGCGCTGGCCCTGGTGCGTTTTGGTCTGCGCGCCCCAGATGATCCCCGCATTCTTAACACGCTGCGTGCGATCGATGCCTTGCTGGCAGTTGAGTTACCCCAAGGCCCCTGCTGGTATCGCTACAACGGCGACGGTTACGGCGAGCACAAGGACGGCTCCGCTTTCGATGGAACAGGGATCGGGCGCGCGTGGCCGCTGCTGGCGGGCGAGCGAGCCCACTACGCACTCGCTGCCGGACATCGCGACGAAGCTGAGGCGTTACTCACGGTGATGGAAAACTCGACCGCGGGACACAGCCGGCTGCTGCCCGAGCAAGTCTGGGATGCGGCCGATATCCCAGCACTGGAACTGTTCCGCGGCAAGCCGTCGGGATCGGCTTGCCCACTGGTGTGGGCCCACTCCGAATACATCAAGCTGCGCCGTTCCATTCGCGACGGCAAAGTTTTTGACCAGCCGCCTCAAACCGTGCAGCGTTACCTTGTCGAGCGACGTACAAGGCAAATCTTCGGCTGGAGATTTAACAATAAAACGCGGAGCATCCCGCGAAACAAGACGCTGCGCATCGTGCTGCTGTCTCCAGCACGCGTGCATTGGAGCCTCGACAACTGGGAAACTGCGCACGACACAGAGACCCGCGACACGGGGCTGGGCATTTACATACTCGACCTGCCCACCACTTCTCTTCCAGCGGGAGGACAAGCGACGTTCACCTTCTTCTGGCCTGATCAGAATCGCTGGGAAGGCACCGATTACGCGGTCACAGTCGAGACCAGATCGTGAGTGAAGGTCAGACTTGCTGCATTAGAATTCCGTGCTTGAGTAGCACAATTCTACGACCGTGCAATCGTCGCTCAGCGGAGTCCCTGCGCAGAAATCAGTAACCGCCGAGAAAATTCCCTCCAGCGTGGGAGACTTGGAAGCGGCAGCCTCCAGGCGGAAATCTTCGAAGAAATCTCCCATCGCATTTTCCGCTTCGGTCACGCCGTCGGTGACGATGATGAAGCGGTCCCCGGACTTCATCTGGCAGGAAGCACTCTCAAAGGTCGCATCTGACAGCAATCCGACCGGCACGTTGCCGTGCGGGGGGCGAATCACTTCTCCGCGGCAGACCAGCAGCGGGGGCACATGGCCGCAGTTCACATATTCCAGCTCGCCATCGCGGCGCAGCCGCGCCAGCAGAACCGTCGCGTACTTTTCACCCATCAACTTGTCGGCGCAGTAACGATTGACCGCCGTTACTACCTCGAGTAGCGACATCCCTGCGGTCAGATGCGAATAGATCATCCCCTGCAGGGTGGAAGCCAGCAAAGCGGCGGAAACACCTTTGCCGCTCACGTCGGCCAACACCACCGCCAGGCCCTCTTTGGTGTTCACGGCGTCATAAAAATCGCCGCCGATTTCCTTACAGGAAAGATTCTTGCCGCGCAGCCGGGCAAACGGCACCTCGGGAATTTTCACGTGCATCAGCCGCTGCTGCATGCTGGCGGCGATGCTCAACTCCTGCTGGTAGCGACGCGCCTCTTCCTCAGCTTGCACTAGCCGCGCGTTCTCAATCAGAGATGCGGCTTCTGTCGCGATCGCGTGCAGAATCTCCTGGCTGACCGCGGTAATGTCGCGGGACGCAAACCGCGAATCCACATACAGCACGCCCATGGCCTGCGCCGCAGCCCCCCCGGGCGATGGGGTTTGTGCGCCGCGGGTGGCATGCACCGTAAGCTTGCGCAGCGGAATACAGACCACGGTGCGCAGATCGTACGCCACAATGCTCTGCCGTCCGGCCATGTCCACCGATTCGCTCGTGTCCTTGAGCAGGAATTCCAGGTTCGATCGGATGGATTCTTCAAGGATGGAATGCGAAATCGTCCTGTCGTCGAGCAGCGGCTCTTTCTTAAAGTTCCGTCCGGCGGCCAAACGCAACTTGCCATCTTCATCTTTCAAAAAAACGTACGCGCGTTCCGCCTTGGTCAATTGCAGCGTGACGTCCAGCATCGTGATCAGGATTTCATCCAGCACGCCGGCGGTGTTGAGCTTGCGTGCAGCTTCCAAAAATAGCCGCAGTGTCTCCAGTTCGGTCGCTTCCGGCTTGATCACGGAAATCTGGCTTAAAAATTCCCGGGCAGTATTGGATGTTTGATTCGCCGGATTGAACAGTACGTAAGCCGAATCGCGCGCCCCGAATTCCAGCCGATCGCCCCGCTCCAGCTTCTGCCGCTGGATGCGCTCGCCATTCACAAACGTTCCGTGCTTGCTGCCCAGATCCTGGAGATAAAAATTGACTCCCTCCTGCTCAATCTGGGCGTGGTCGCGCGAGACGCGCGGATCGGCGATGACCAGGTCTTTATCGACCTTCCGGCCCACCGTGAAAGGCGTGCGGTTCAGGATGATGTTTTTCTGCTCGCTCCCTTGCACAAACACGAGGGCGGGAAACACTCCGGAACTGGAGCCGTGATGGCTGGTGGGTCCAATGGTATTAAGAGCCATGAATGGGTGTTTTCACCGGTGACGGCTTCGGGGGAATGCCGCCGCACTCCGCTTCAGCAGCGCCTCCAGAGTACTCTGCCGCCGCGCTGCGTCGCAAGCCGACGAGATGTTGTTTGGGCTATGCCCTTACCGTGGCTGGCGCGGACGTTGCGCCGGTTGTGGAACAAATCGCTCGCCTTCCGACAAGAATTAACCCAAGAAGCGAAACTGGAATCATCAAGGTCGTAGCCATGGGCACGGGCCAGGCTTGCTGAACGATCGCTGCGGGTAGGAACAACCACGCGACTGCCAAAGCCGCTGCTGAGACGAACGGCCAGGCAAGGGAGACCGCAACGATCAAAACGAAAAACCGCGCCAGTCGGCCCCCATTCCACAACCTGCGGAGCTCTTTCAGCGTCAACATCGCACAGGGCACCAATAGGACTTGATTGTAAGGCGCAAACATGGGAACGATAATCAAGGTAGTGGCGAGAACAGCTGCGATGGACCACTGAAAAGCGCGACTTCCTTCGGGCTCGCGGCGAAGTTTCCAGAGAAGAAGAATTAGGGCCAAAACGAGTGCTGCCGACGCGACCCTTCCCCACGTAGGCGACATCGCCACATCTAATATCGAGCGTCCCCCACCCGTGTATTGGTAGTACGACGACATCGCCGCGCGAAATTCCCCGACCCAGCCCGGCAGCAGGAATTCGCTGCCGGCGAGCAAGACAGCCATGCATGCCGCAGCGCCCCAGAACACCTTCCGCCTGTCACGCCAGTTTCCCGATATCCAGATGATCATCCAGATCGCCACCAGCGCAAGCAGTTGCGGCTTGATGCTGGCGATTGCAAGCAGAATGCCCGCGATCACAAACCGGCGTTGTACCAGGCACGCCATCGCCGCCGCAAGCAGCGCTGCTACCAGCAATGTGAGTTGCTGCAGTTTGAACCCCTGAATCGCAGGGAACGATCCCACCACCAGGATGATCCAAAGCAGTTTCGCCGTGAGTGATATACGCCATTGGAGTGCGCGCAGCCACGGCAAGACGGAACTGGCGGTCAGCACCAGCAGCAGTCCCAGGAATGCCCTTTGCACCAGCGGAAAGGGGAACCGAACGGTCGGAGCCAGCACCAAGACGACGTACAAGGGATAAGCAAAAGCCTGCTGGTCTTTGGGATCATTGGGCCGCGTGGGATCGAGCGGCCGGCCATAGTAGCCCGTCTGAATTTCACGGGTGACATCCGCCGCGTACGGGTCCCGCCCGTGCAACAGCAATTCCCGCGCTCCCAACCACCGTGGATAAAGATCGGAAAGATTCCCGCGCGGGATGCCACGCTGGCGCGAATCTGTTTCCTGATGCGCGATGGTGATGTCCTGCACCCAGAACCACACGCTTGCCGCCATCAGAATCGCCCCGAAAATCAACAACGATTTTCTGACCATATCAGGCAAGAGGAAGACCGGGTTGCAGTGCGGACGCAGTTCCGGTCCGGCGCAGCAATTCATGGCGCAAAGCAAAGAGCCACCACAGCAGGAAGATGGCGATCACGTTGAAATTCTTCCAATACATCCCAATCAGGAACCAGAATGGGCTGATAAGCAGGGGAACTATTGGCAGCAGCAAACGAACTCGCACCAGTCCTGTGAGTCCTTCACGAAGCATCACTGCAAGGGGCAGGACTAGCAAGGCAAGATCATAAGTGCTGGTGTTATAGCCGACAAGGACGGAAGCCAGAATTGCGCACGCGAAACAGAAATCAAAGAACCTGGGCTCCTGGGCCCGATTCTTCATGCCAGCTACGACAATCACCAGCCACGCCGACACAAGCAGCACGATGGCGACCAGCCAGTGAATATGATCGAGTCGCGGCCACCCGGTTATTAGTCCGAGCAAGCTTGGCAACAAGGAACGCGGCGTCCGTCCAGAGCCGGGAACAGAGGCCCAGAGCCAAAGATATCCGGGATACCGCATCAAGTTCTCCCATCCCACCATTACCGCCGAGACCAGGACGAGCACAGCTGTCACGGAAATGAATCCCAGCGCAATTCTCCGGCGACCCCAGAGTGCAAGAACCAGAACCAGCGGGATCACCAACTGGAAGCGAAACAAGCCCAGCGCCATCCAGCATCCGGCGGAGAAATCGGCTCGCAGCTTCATCGCCCGAAAGGCCAGCGCGACTACGAGAAGAAGCAAAATCGCATCCTGTCCCTGAAAAAAGTTCGCGAAAATGGGGAAAAAGGCTAATAGGCCCAAAAGCAGATCCCAGATGTGGATGCCGCTGCCAGGCAAAAGAGTCGCTCGCAGCGAGACGGCAATTGCAACCAGCATTCCGACGTTTGCCAGATCCCACAAAATAAACGCCGCGCGATATGGAAAAAACGTGAACGGCACGAATAGGAGAGCTTCAAATGGCGGATGGATATACCGAAGGGGACCACGCCGAAGATCGGAATCATCGGTGAAACGCGTCTGTGCACTGAACTGTTCGGAAGGGTTGTAGATGTCCACCGCGTGTCCGGAGCGCACCAACGTTGCGGCTGCATAAAACGCCGTAAAATCGGGATCACCCCTGGCGATGCGAGTCCTTACGTTCCATAAGAAGAAAAGATGCATGCCCAGCATGGCGATGCAGAACAGCCGGGCGATCCGTTTGTGATATGGGGTGAAAATCGCTTGCACTCTCCGGGAATGTCAGGGGGTGAACGCGAATTGTAGCGTGGAGCCCTGGCCATCGCCAGTAAACAAGTGAGTATCGGGGTAGCTGCGGGTCTGCAATGCCTAGTTCTCCAGGCCGGGCCCCCAATTGCGGCAATAACACACAAAAACAAGGAGGTAAAACACGGCTTAACGGGGATTACTGAGGGTTTTCTACTCAGTTGCAAGAATTTGTTACATTCCTTTCAGATGTAGGTATGATTAGCGTAGTCGAGTGGTCCGTGGGTCGCGAAACCAGTTCCCAGAAAGCTCGGGCTCCCGAATACCATTCCCCCAATTCTTGTGGTTTACAGGAGATAAGCATGTTGAATCAGCTTATGCGCCGACTCTGGTGCGAAGAGCAAGGTCAAGACATCGCAGAATACGCAGTGATGCTGGCGGTGATTTTGGTCATCGTCGTCGGAACCATCCGCCTGATTGGTTCCAACTCGAACAACGTATTTTCCAGTGTTGCCAGTTCCATCCAGTAACTGCTAGCTGTGAACTGGCGATGGCGCGTTCGCTGGGGCGGCGATCGCCGCTCCAGTGATGAGGAAACAGCATGAATCGTACACGCTTAATGATGATTGGCGCGCTGGCGCTTGCCATCGCCTTCCTTGTCAGTGTCATTGTTTACAAGAACTTGCAGGGCAAGATGGGGAGCTCCGACCCCGGAGTGCAAGTGATGGTGGCGGCCAATGATTTGCAGGTGGGGAGCCGCGTGGAAGAACGCGACATCCGCATCATTAGTGTGCCTTCTGCGGATCTGCCTCCCGGAGCCCCGAGAAAACGGTCCGACGTCATTGGGCATGGCGTTATCTCGCCCATCTCGAAGGGAGAATTTATTCTCCCCAATCGTCTGGCTGCCGAGAATGCCGGGGCCGGATTGCCGTCTCTCATCCCCCCAGGAATGCGTGCGGTCTCCGTACGCGTGAACGACGTCGCTTCCGTTTCCGGATTCGTGACACCGGGAACCCGGGTCGATGTCCTGGTAACCGCGTCCACTACGGGAACGGGAGACCCACAAACCACCACCGTGTTACAGAACGTTCAAGTACTGGCGTCCGGTCACACTTTGGAGCGGAGCTCGACGGGCGAGGCGCAGAACGCGGTAGTGATCACATTGCTGGTGACTCCGGAGGATGCCCAGCGCCTAACTCTTGCCACCAATGAAGGCCGCATCCAGCTTGCCTTGCGCAATCCGGTGGATACCCGGCAGGACGACGTGCTCGCCGCCAATGCCAGGGCGTTGTTCAAGGGAGCTGCGGCGCCGGTTGCTCCGGTTACGCACAACCCCGTTCGCCATGTGCCTGCCCCGAAGACCGCGCCACCTGTCGCCCCACCCAGTACCGGTGTCACTGTGGAGGTCTACCAGGGAGACAAAAAGTTACCCGATGTGAAATTCCCAGACGAGGGCTCAGACACAAAGTGATGGGCACGAATCCGACCCTGATACCCACCTGGTGGCGAGCCCGCAAGTTGTCATGGCGCAAGCTCTCATGGCGCAACACAAAGCAGAAAACTGCGGTTTCCATGACTGCATTTGCCTTGTGTCTGCTGTTCTGTGTATCTCCGGCGCGCGCCGAGAAGCAGCAGCAGAGTGACACACCCGCCCCACCGCAGACGAACGTTCCGACCGGGACGCAGACCACTACCCTGCCCGCGCAATCAGAGCCCACTCCAGCCTCGGCGCCGCTGCGGGTCATGGTGGGCAAGTCGCTGCTCATCAACACGACAGAACGTCTGAAGCGAATTTCTGTGACAGATCCCGCGGTTGCTTTCGCCCAGGTAATCACGCCTACGCAAATTCTGGTGCACGGCAAGGCTCCGGGCGAAGTGTCGCTCCTGATCTGGGACGAACTGGAACGGTCTCGCAGCTTCGACTTGCGCGTGGACGTGGATGTGAGCGCTTGCGCGGAAGAAGAACGCCGTGTATTTCCGGACGAGCAGATAGACGTGACGCCATCTCGCGCCGCCATCGTGCTCTCGGGGCACGTTTCCACAGAAGACGTAGCGAAGCGGGCCGGAGAACTGGCTACTGCCTATTCTCCCAGAGTTGTGAATGTACTGACGTTTGGTCCGGTGGGCGCGCAAGAAGTTCTGCTGCAGGTCAAATTTGCTGAAGTCGATCGCACCGCGCTGACTCAACTGGGCGTGAATTTCATCTCCAACGGCGCCGCCAACACGGTCGGCACGATTACCACCGGCCAATTTGGCGGCTTCGGGCCACAAACAATCACTCCGGGCACGGGCGGCTCGACCAGCACCAGCCAGAGCATCAACAACGTTCTGAATCTTTTTGTTTTTCGCCCGGATATCAACTTCGGCGCAGTGATTGAGGCGCTTCAGAACAAGAACCTCCTGCAGATTCTGGCCGAGCCCAACCTCATCGCGGTGAACGGGAAAGAAGCGAGCTTCCTGGCCGGAGGCCAGTTTCCTTTCCCCATTGTCCAACCCGGCGCCGGCTTTACTGCCGTCACCATTTCGTTTAAGGAGTTCGGCGTTCGCCTGCAATTCACCCCGGTGATTACGCCCAACGGCTATATCCATTTGAAGGTGGCTCCCGAAGTCAGTACGCTGGATTTTGCGAATGCGCTGACGATCTCGGGCTTCACCGTGCCCGCACTCAGTACAAGGCGGGCGGAAACTGAATTTGAATTGCAGGATGGCCAGAGCTTCGTCATTGCCGGCCTGATGGATAATCGCGTTACCGACATTTACAACAAGATTCCGGGACTAGGCGACATTCCGATCCTGGGAAATTTCTTTCGCAGCCGCAGCCTGCAGAAGAACAACTCCGAACTGATGGTTTTGTGCACCGTGCATCGCATCAGTCCAAGCTCGGAGCCGGTGGCTGGCCCGAAAGATCCAAAACCGTTTCTAAACAAGGACAAGTTCGATAAGAGCAACAAATAGCACCCAGGCGCCGGCGCATCGTCCGGCGCAGTCTCGAATGAAGTTGAAGTTGAGATGGATTCGGCAGTAGATTCGCGGATTGCTATGGCAGAACTTTCAGTGGTGATCGTCGCGACGGATAACGAACAGCGAGCACTCTTGCAGGTGCTGGTGGACGGCACCAGTGTTGCGCGCACCGTGCAAACCTGCAGCAGTTTTCCCATGGCGACAGCCGATCCTGTGGTCCGGCGAGTCCGCGCCGCCAATGCCGACGTAACCCTGGTCGACATCCCTGCGGATAATGCCATGCAGGCATTGCGAGGCATAGAGTTGCTGCGCGAGGACATGCCCGAGGGCGCCATTTTCGCTATCGGCAATCTGAATCAACCGCAAGTAATTGTGAATGCCATGCGCGCGGGGGCGCGCGAATTCATCGAACGTCCCACTACCACAACCGACCTGCTGGAAGCCTTCGTTCGCCTGGCTTCGTCCCAACGTCGAGGACGCCAGGAAGGCTTGCGCGGGAAGGTCTTCTCCGTCATCAATGCCAAGGGCGGCAATGGCGCAACGACAGTGGCGGTCAATCTTGCCCTGGGGCTGCAAAGTTCCTTTGGACAGACTGCGCTGGTGGATTTGGCTCCTCTAGGCCACGCCGCGCTGCACATGAATATGAAGCCGGTGTTCACGGTTTCCGACGCGACCCGAAACCTGCACCGCATGGACGCTTCCCTGCTGGAAAGCTACATGACGCGGCACAGCAGCGGGCTGCAGCTGCTGGCCGGGTCGAACGTGCCCGCTGCGGTCGATCCCTCTACCGCAGATTTCGTGCGGCTTTTCGACATGCTGGTCACGCACTATCGCTACATCGTGGTCGACGGATCTTCTCGCTTTGATGCAGCCAGCCGCCTGATCGCCAGCTTGTCAGAAACCGTGTTGCTGGTTGCGTGCACCGACGTGGCATCTCTGTGGAGCGCCGCGCGCGTGAATCAATATTTGGCTGAGGGTGGCGGCCGCGAGCGCGTGCGGCTGGTGCTGAATCGCTTTCGCAAGGTGCCTGGGTTTAGTGAAGCCGAAGCGGAAGCCGCGGTAGGCGCTAAGTTGCTGTGGCGCGTCCCCAACCAGTACTTTGCGATATCCACCGCCATCGACCGCGGCACTCCGGTTATGGATCAGCGCAATTCCGAGATCGCACGCTGCTTTGCCGGACTCACACAAGAACTTACCCGAAATGATGTCGAGGTCAAACGCACGGCCTGGTCATTATTCAAATCGGTTTGAAAAGTTAGGGTTTTATGGCGAACCTTCAATCGTTCGAGCGCACCGATTACCAGCAGGTCAAGTCCGACCTGCATCGCAAGATCCTCGACCGCCTCGACCTGGAAAAGCTAGGCAGGACTTCTAACGATTCCGCGCGCGACGAAGTTCTAGTCCTCATCCGCAGCGCAGTCAATGCGGAAGTGGTCCCTTTAAGCTTTGCCGAGCGCGAGCGCCTCTCGCGGGAAATTCTCGACGAAATTTTCGGCCTGGGCCCACTCGAACAGTTGCTGAAGGACATGGCCATCTCGGACATTCTCGTCAACCGCTTTGACCGGGTGTACGTGGAGAAAGGCGGCAAGCTCGAGCTTACCAACCTTTCCTTTAAAGATAACGGCCACCTGATGCAGATCATCGAGCGCATCGTCTCGCGGGTTGGACGTCGCGTGGATGAGTCCTCACCTATGGTGGATGCGCGTCTGGCCGACGGATCCCGCGTAAACGCGATCATCCCACCGCTGGCTCTGGATGGCCCCTGCCTCTCGATTCGCCGCTTTGGACGCGATCCGGTCACCGCCCGCCAGATGATCGAGAATCAAACACTCACCGACTCCATGCTGGATCTACTCGCCGCCATGGTGAAGGGACGTTTGAACATTCTTGTTTCCGGCGGTACCGGTGCTGGAAAGACCAGTCTGCTGAATGTGCTCTCAGGCTACATTCCAGGCTTCGAGAGGGTGGTAACCATCGAGGATGCCGCCGAACTTCAACTCAAGCAGGAAAACATCGTGCGGCTGGAGACGCGCCCTCCGAACATCGAGGGCAAAGGGGCGGTGCGCCAGCGGCAACTGGTGATTAACAGCCTGCGTATGCGTCCCGATCGTATTGTCGTAGGCGAGGTGCGCGGCGAGGAAGCATTCGACATGTTGCAGGCCATGAACACAGGCCACGAGGGATCTCTCACGACGGTGCACGCCAACTCGCCACGGGACGCCATGGCCCGCATCGAGAACATGGTATCCATGGCTAACCTGAACATTCCCGAACGCGCGGTCCGGCATCAGATCGCCTCAGCAGTTCACGCTGTCGTCCAGATCGCCCGACTTTCCGACGGCACGCGTAAGGTCATCACGATTTCTGAAGTGACCGGCATGGCCGAGGATTCCATCGCCATGCAGGATATTTTCGTTTTTGAACGCACTGGGATCGATGAGAGCGGAAAGGTTCGCGGAATGTTTCGCGCTACCGGAACGCGTCCTCAATTCACCGAGCGCCTGGCGACCGCAGGCGCACGCTTGAACTCTGCCTGGTTTGAATCGAAGGCAGAGGTCTGAAAGGCGGAGATCCGGGTTGTAAGGTCTAGAGGCGTGCAGCGATGTCTCCTTTTCTATTAGCGATTATCGTTTTCGTGGTTGTATTAGTGGTTGCGTTTGCCCTGGGCGCACTGGTCAATCAGAGGAGTGCGCAGGCACGCCTGATTAAAGAACGTCTCGCGAACGAGCAAAAAGCGCCGGAACGTTCTGCCGATGAAGAACTCGCGCTGTTGCGTGATGAACAACTGAGCGATATCCCTGTCCTCGAC
The DNA here is from genome assembly GCA_025928375.1 of Candidatus Sulfotelmatobacter sp. GTDB lineage: Bacteria > Acidobacteriota > Terriglobia > Terriglobales > Acidobacteriaceae > Sulfotelmatobacter. The sequence goes on along the minus strand of JAICJP010000019.1, from coordinate 10,284 downwards.
TCGATCCTGCGGCGATCGTCGCGAGTCTCGGAACTGCAATCCATGTTGGCGCAGGGCGGTTTGGACCTGCGCGCCGGTAATTTCATTGGGATCTGCGGATTGTCAGGCGTCGTGGTCGGCTTGGTTGCATACGTGCTGAGTTCGCGCGCGGAAGTGGCATGGGTCGCCGTTCTCGTCGGCGCTATCCTTCCTTATGCTTATGCGTCGATACGACGCAATCGGCGCTTTGAAAAATTCGAGGAACTGTTTCCTGAAGCCATTGACACTCTGGCTCGGGCCGTCCGTGCAGGCCATGCATTCACTACGGCACTGGAAATGATCACCGGCGAGATTTCCGAACCGATCGCGGGAGAGTTCCGTCAGCTTTACGAAGAGCAGAAATTCGGGATGCCGGTTCGCGACGCGCTCATGAACCTTACCGAACGCGTTCCGCTGGTGGACGTGAAGTTCTTCGTCACTGCCGTCATGCTGCAGCGTGAAACCGGCGGCAACCTGGCGGAGATCCTCGACAACCTCTCCTACGTCATTCGCGAAAGGTTCAAGATTCAGCGGCAAGTGCGGGTTTACACGGCGCAGGGACGGCTCACCATGGCCCTGTTGATGGGAATGCCGCCGATTATTGTGGCCGTGATGTTGGTCCTGAATCCCGGCTTCATTCGTCCTTTATTTGCCGATCCGATCGGGCACGCTCTGGTGGTCGGGGGAATCACGTTGCAGACCGTTGGCTATTTTGTCATCCGGAAGATTATCCGGATCCAGGTGTAGAAAATATGTCTCCTCTTGTGCTCGTGGTCGTGATCTTCGCAGCGGTAGCACTCTCGGTGTTCGCTTTTGGGGCAGCAGTGGTCAGCCCGGGTTCGGTTCTAGGCGCCCGGTTGCGAGCATTAGGCGGACAGCAAGGCCGGCGGGCCGAGAATAAGCCCGCAGTTCGCGAGCGCATCGAACAGGCGCTCGAGCCCATTAGCAAAGCGATTCCGCTCTCTGCGGCGGACATGTCTCGCACTCGGAAGTGGCTGATCCAGGCTGGCTACCGGGATGCGATCCAGGTGAATTACTACTTCGGTGCGCGCATCGTCAGCGCCTTTCTCGGTGGCCTGGCCGTGCTCCTGTTCCAGGGTCTGGACAATTTCCCGCTGCTGATCGGAGTGGCGGGGCTCGGCTTTTTCCTGCCGCGATTCATCCTGAAACGCATGATCAAGGATCGCCAGAAGCGCATTCGTCTCGGACTGCCCGATGCGCTGGACCTCACGGTGATCTGCGTGGAAGCCGGGCTCGCGCTCGACCAGGCACTGATGCGCGTCGGCCAGGATTTGCACCATGCCCACCCCGATCTCAGCGACGAGTTCCACCTGGTTAATCTCGAGATGCGCGCCGGCAAACCCCGTGCCGAGGCTCTCCGCAACCTGGTCGACCGCACCGGGGTTGACGATATTCGCGCTCTCGTGGGCACGCTGATTCAGACCGATCGCTTTGGCACCAGCGTTGCGCAGGCCCTCCGGGTGCATTCCGATTCGCTCCGCACCGAACGCAGACAGCGCGCCGAAGAACAAGCAGCAAAAACCACCATTAAAATGGTTCCCCCGCTCGTGATCTTTGTTCTGCCATCGATCATTTTCGTCACCATTGGACCCGCTGTGATCCAACTGATCCGGCAATTGGGCCCGATCTCCCGCTAATCGGGATGCGGAGTGAAGGGGGGAATTAGGGCGTATATGGCAGCTGTTTCTGCACCGGGACAGGCTTACAACCGCACGCGACAGGCTTATCTGGCCACGGATCTGGTGCTTGCTGACACACATTGGACCCGCTTTCGCGGTCTCCTGGGCCGCAGCAGCGATGACTTCCGTAACGGCGCCGGACTCTGGATTATCCCCTGCCATGGCGTCCATACTCTAGGCATGGGCTTCCCTATTGATGTGCTCTACCTGGATCGCCATATGAGCGTGATCTACGCCCAGGCGGAGCTGCGGCCATGGCGAGTTGCGCCGGTGCGCCGGCTTGCCGCATCGGTACTGGAACTGCCGAGCCGCACATTAGCCGAAACAAAAACGCAAATTGGGGATACAATTGAAATCACAGTTCCCACCCGAAGCAAACTTCCAGCGTGAGCCACACTCTCCAAGTCGGGAAAGTTGTCCTGTTTCGTGAGCCCCGGCACGATCTTCCCAAGCTGCAGGTCGAGTGGTCTTCGCGGTGGCACGATTTTGTCACCTCCATCAAGCCCGCCCTCTCGCGGTCGGAAGCCCGCCTGGCCGGAGAAGCTCCATTTGGTTTGATTCCCTTGCGGATCATGGTTCCCTCTTACGTACTGGAGGCGTTCCTGATCGTGGCCGCCATTGCCATTCAGGTCAAGATTGAACAGTTGCGTCCGCAGGTCGTGCCGCGGATCAGCAGCCACGACGTGATCTATTACAGCGGCGACGAGCTTCCACGGACCGAAGATCTCGGCGGCGCAGATGCAGGAAAGAGCGGGAGCGCCGGTGGCGACGAATCGTCGCACCGCAGCCAAACCATCAAAATTGCGCGCGGCGCATCGCTGGTTTCCAAAGTTGTCGATGCTCCAAATCTGGCTTTGCCCTCCTCCAGCGATGCCGTGGCGAATCTGCTGGCCGTTCATCCGAACCCGGGACCTCCTCCTGCCGAGGGGCTACGCTCTTCCCGAAATTCGCCAAGTCTCTCCGCGAATGTGGTAGCGCCTGCGCCAAACGTTATCCGCGATTACACCCGCAATGGCGTCGAGCTGAATTCAGTGATCGCTCCCGCACCCGCGGTCACGCGTGATCGCAACCTGACCGCTCCGACTCTCGATCCTGCGCTGATTGCGCCTGCTCCTGGTGTCGCCAGCAGTCGCACTCTTGTGGCTCCGGCGCTCGTGCCCTCAGTCATCCCGCCGTCCCCTCGCGTGGCGCGTGATCGCGCCCTGACCACGCCCTCTCTCACGTCGCGCGTGATTGCTCCCGCCCCGAGTGTTTCGCGGGATCAGGCGCGTTCCGGGCCAGGACTCGCGACTGGCGTGATTCCGCCTGCACCGGGCTCAGTCGCCCGCCAGATCACTACGGCCCCTCTACAGGCGATGAACCCGGCAGTGATCCCGCCGCCAGTGTCGGCTCCCGAAAACGCCAGGGCGCGAACTTCAAAGGCGACATTGCCGGCTCCATCGGTCGTCGCACCACCACCTTCCACAGATTTGTCCCGTGACATGCGGCGGTTGAGCGCTCACAGCGATGCGGATGCCGGTAAGAACGTCGTGCCCCCACCGCCCTCCCAGTCCGGGAGCGGATCGTTCATGAGCAGCATCATCGGCAAGATCTTCGGGCCGAGTGAAGTGGTTCCGCCGCCACCCACAGCAAGCTCAGGCGGAAACAATAGCGGACGTTCTGCCTCACTGGCTGCCAATGTCGTCGCACCACCACCCTCAGTGAATGGCGCTGGCGGGAGTCCGCGCGGTGTCCGCAACGGCACAGGCGCTTCTCTCGGCGGCGAGGTTGTGGCTCCGCCTCCATCGGTTGGGGCTCCGAGCGGTACGGGATCGGCATCGCGATGGTCTTCACCCCAGATGGGCTCTCCCAATGTTGTTCCTCCGCCGCCATCGTTATCTGGAGCGGGCGGCGGGACGGGCACCACGCCCGGAGGTAAAGGAGTGGGCGGCGGCACGCTGCTGGCCAATAATGTGGTCCCACCCCCGCCCTCAATGGGTGGTGGCGCTTCCAACGGAATGGGCTCTGGGCACCGTGACAGTGGCCTTGGCGGCCCGACGGAAGTGGGCGCGCCCTCCGCGCCGGCACACACCGGTGGCGCGGGTTCGAATGCCGGGGCAGTTATCTCTACTCAACCCGGCACCAAAGTTGGAGTGCCCACCAACGGCGGCACAGGTTCGCTCGCGATGTCACCCAGCGGCGGCGAGAAGCCAGGGTTGGGTGGCTCGGGTGGAGGCGCCGCAATTTCGCGCGGAACTGGCCCCGGCAGCGGCCTCAGCGGAAACGGTGCGGGCGGAGCCAACACCGGAACCGGGCATGGGTCCGACCCGGTCGCCCGTGGCGGAATCTCTCCCTCCAACGGTCCCGGTGGTGCAGGCAATACTCCAGCAGGCAACCCTGCAGTGCGAGGTGTGGAGATTAGCGGCGGCAGCAACATCGTTACGCTGCCCGGATTTGGGTCCGACCCCAGCGCCAGCGCCAACGACCCGAGCACGACTCGTCGCAGCACCAGCAAGCAGCCGCAAACCCTCAACGTCGTGGTTGCAGCAACCGCCGGTTCCGGCGGCGCCTTCGAGCCCTACAAAAATCTGCTGAAGGGCGAGCAATACACCACGTATCTGGACACGGCGGCCGGCACAGTAGTGATGGAATTCGCTGATCAGGCAGCCGCTGCTCACTCTTTCCGAAGCGCAATCAGCGCACCCGTCGCGATCCGGACCGATATTCCGGACGGCACGCCGCGCGCCCGCATGGTCATCGCCTGCATCGTGGATGCCTCAGGAAACATCGAAAACGTCCGCGTCCTGGAACCCGGCCCTGCCAACATGACTGCCAAAATCCTTTCGGCCCTTCGAAGCTGGAAATTCCAGCCTGCCATGCGCAACGATCAGCCCGTGGGCGTCACCGCCATCCTGGGATTCGGTGTCAACACCGACGACCGCTTCTAAGGTATTCGCGGAAATACCGTAGAGACGTTGCTCGCAACGTCTCTACTTAAATGGGGCATAGCTTCTCACGCCTGTTCCTTGCTGGCACCGGTTTCCCCTCCCATGCCGCCCCATCGGGTACGCAGAATTTCGCGGAATTTCTCCCGCTCTTCCGGAGATATCCGGTCGCGCCCCCGACAAGGCCGCCCGCGCGGGCCCCCATGTCCGAGTCCGCCAAATAAGATCCGGCACAGCAGGAGTAGCCCGAGCCCTTGCCAGAACGTGATGTGGCGCCATCCAAACAGTCCCGGCAGCAGCCAGTTCCACAGTTGCATGACTACTTCGCCACCGATGAAGATGAACGCCGCGACAGCGACCGGAATCAAGAAAAACCATCTTCGCTTCTTCATATCGACTTTCCTCATTTCCCGAAAAACTCGTCATGAATGCTCTGCAACCGCTCCCGCAGATGCAGGACCGCGTACCGCTTGCGCGATAACAGCGTGTTGATGCTCACGCCCGTTTCGCGCGACAACTCCTTGAAGCTGCGCCCCTGAATCTCATGGGCCATGAACACCGACCGTTGCTCTTCCGGCAGTTCGGCCAAGGCCAGCTCGAGCTCTTCCAACATTTCATTTCGCAGGTACGCCGCTTCCGGACCCGCGTCCGCTGAAGGTAAGAGATCTTCTATGCTCAGCAGCTCTCCGTTCTTATCCGCAACTGCCGTGTCGCTGAAGGTCTCCGGCTTCTTCTTGCGGAAAAGATCGGTGATGCGATTCCGCGCCACCTGAAACAGCCATCCCGTAACGTACTCGATGGGCATGAGCAAGCGATTCGCTTCCACCAGTTCGTAGAAGACCTCCTGCAGCAGGTCCTCGGCATCCGCGTCGTTGGGTACGCGCCTGCGGATGAAGTTGCGCAGCCGGGATCCTTGCTTCGAAACGACTTCGGAAATTTGACGATCCTGCTCGGTCATCAAAACGACACTCGCCGGCTCATCCATCCACTGCTGAAGACGGATGAGAGCCGGGAATATTGTAGAGACTTGGGGCTGACACAACTAAGGCGGGCTCGCCAGGCGCAAGCTTATAGCCGCTCGGCTGCGCCGTTGATGGTGGGCTAGACTGAAGGCACTTGCGTAGCGGAATTACTTCTTGAACTCGGGATCGATCTCCACCTGATATCCCGTCACCATCTTATTGGTCTCGTTCGCCATGCCCACCACCGCCATCAATTCTTTGAACATGGCGTCGCTCATTCCCTTCTTCTGGGCCGAAGCGGTGTGGGACGCAATACAGTAATGGCACTGGTTGGTTACGCTGACGGCCACGTAGATCAACTCTTTGGTCAGCGGATCCAAGGCGCCCGGAGCCATGATTTGCTTGATGTCCTCCCAGGTGCGCTTGAGAGTAGCGGGATCGTGCGCGATCGCCTTCCAGAAGTTGTTAATCCAGTCCGTTTTGCGCGTGGACATGATGTCGTCATATACCGCACGCACCTCCGGGGAAGCATCTTTGTATTCGATAAGGCCGAGGGTCGACATGAGGGCTCCTACTAACAGTTTCAGGTTTCGAAGTTTCAGGTTTCAAAACATCCTGGTTCACGGAAAGCACGCAGACCAAGGCTCCCGAAAGTTGACCTGTTATTACCTTGAAAATTTCCTACTCGGGCAATTGCCCGCCGAGCAGCGTTTCCAACTTCGCGGCAGGCACGCGGACGCCAACATAGAATTGCCCGAAGAGCGCGTATTCGGCACTGACTTGATCAAAGCGCATTTCGTAAATCAACTTTTTGAATACCAAGGGATCGTCGGCGAACAGATCGACGCCCCATTCCCAGTCATCAAATCCGATCGATCCCGTAATAATCTGTTTCACTTCGCCTGCATAGCGGCGGCCCACCATTCCATGATCGTTCATTTGCCGCGCCCGTTCTTCGAGCGGGAGAGTGTACCAGTTCTTGGCCTCTCCGCGGCGCCGATCCATGGGGTAAAAACATGCATATTTGTTGGGCGGAATCTGTGGGAATAAGCGCGGATGCATCGCCTCTTTGTGACGGTTCAGCTTGCACTCAATCTCCGCCTTCCACTGATCGGAGTGAGGTTCAATTCCCTGGTCCATCAGCTCCCTATAAATCTTGAGCGTCGATTCATACAGGCCGAGCTCAATGATGGAGAGATAGGACGTCGTCTGCTCGAGATAGTCGCTGAGGCGCAGATTGGCAATTTGCAGTTCGGCTTGATTCAGGTCGGTGAACGAATTCCGAAAGTGAATCAACATCAGGTCGCCCTTGTGGCCAATCAACGAAAAGAGGGCGGACTGCCCCGGAGAGTGCGTTTCCATCTGTGCAAGCGCATCCGAGGCTTCGCGCAAAATCGACTTCTTGTCCGCTGCCGAGACAGCACGCCACGCGGCCCAGCGCAGGCGCATCATCTGATGAAGAACGCTATATCCTTCCGTCGTAAGCGGAACGGCTGGAACTTCGGCCGCGGCCTGCGGGCGCGGCTGCTGAGTCGTGGTCATGAGAACCTTCCCTGATTCTTTGATAAGGGATATTGTACGCGGTGAACCTCTTCTCTGACGCTCAGAGACTGGCAGCACCCATTCAGAGCTTCTAGCAACGAGTACGGCGGCATTTTCAGTTTATGAAAAACTCCAAAACGCAGAAGCATCCCCTGGCAAACGGAGGAAACTTGGCGGGTACCCAGCGCTCCGTCGGCCGAGATCCCGGAGCGTTCGCCGAAGAGATGGTGCAAGCCTATGCGCTGAACGATCGCATGAACCAACTCTTGCTGGAGCATCTCGATTCTCGTGCCTGGCGAGCCAAGCCGTCGGGCAAAGGAGCGCGAACGATCGCTGCCATTTTTACTCACGTGCACAACGTTCGTTGCAAATGGCTGCGGCTTTCGGCTCCTCACCTGATGATCACAGCCCGTCTGGATCGCACCCGATGCACACAAAGGCAGGCAGCTGCGGCTCTGGCCGAAAGTACGGCGCTCTGCTGCGAAATGATGAGCGATGCCCTCAGCGGTTCTCCAGGACGCGTCCCCAGCTTTGTGCGAGACGGCTGGTCGAGGCCGTGGCGCCCGGGAGCTGCGATGTGTACTTACATGATTTCTCACGAGGCGCATCACCGCGGACAAATTTGCATGCTGGCCCATCAACTCGGATTCCCTCTCCCGATCCAAGCCACTGCCAGGATTTGGAACTGGGAAAAACTAGGCAAGGACCTCGCCCTTCTTAGACGGTGACCCGAACAAAATGCTCGCAGGGAGTGGAAACCCAGAGTAGAGCGGAATAGAATGTTTCCCAAGCTTTTGACGGAGGTCTCATGTCGAAACACAAATCATCTCCTCCCGATAATCCCCTCGGCTTCTCGCGCCGCTCGTTCCTCAAGGGCGCGGGTGTGGCCGCAACCGGCACTGCGGTGCTGAATTCCGGTCTTCTCGGCCACGCCTCAGAAACGCCTTCCAACGTGATCGGACCAGACGCCACCAGCGTCGCCCTGAACATTAATGGGGCCGTGAAGCACGTTTCCATTGAGCCGCGAACGACGCTGGCCGAGGCCCTGCGTCACGAACTTCACCTGACCGGCACCAAGATCGTCTGCGATCGTGGATCCTGCTCGGCCTGTACAGTCATGCTCGACGGCATGCCGGTGAATTCCTGCACGACGTTTGCACTGGACGCAGTTGATCGCAAGATCACCACTATCGAAGGACTCGGCAATCCCGAGCACCTGCACCCCGTTCAGGCAGCCTTCGTCGAGCATGATGGCATGCAGTGTGGCTACTGCACGCCCGGGATGGTGATGAGTTGCGCTGCCCTGCTCGAGCGCAATCCCAATCCCGCTGCTGCCGACGTGCAGCAAGCCATCAGCGGAAATATCTGCCGCTGCGGCACCTATCCCAAAGTGGTGGAAGCGGTGCTGGCCACGGCCCGTTCGCGGAAAGGAGCATAGGCGATGACTCCCGTATCTCAAGAGACGCAACACCAGAGCAAGAAGCAAGGCGTTAAGGACGAATCCAAGACCGTGCAGAAGAAAGCGCAGGAGACTTCAGCGGCCGCTCCACCCGACAGCCGCAGCGCTGAGTTGCTGATCGGGATTCCGGGCTCGCCCGACGGAGTGAAGAAGATCGCGCGCAACGTGCCCGCCGACGAACCGCCGCAACTGCCGCCAAACTCCGAACTGAAGGTGATCGGCAAGCGTGTGCCCCGCTACGATGGAGCGCTCAAGGTTTCGGGCGCGGCGAAGTATCCAAGCGACATCCACCTGCCCGGGATGCTCTATGCACGCTTCGTGAACGCCACGGTTCCGCATGCGAAGATCGTCTCCATCGATACATCTGCAGCCGAAAAGCATCCTGGTGTGAAGGCGGTGCACGTGCTGCAGAATGTGCTGGGGCAGGCGGAACTTGAGGACAAGTCGAAGGAGGTTCCGTCCCGCTATCCCATAGTGCGCTACGCCGGGCAGCCGATCGCAGCAGTCGCCGCGACCACCCCCGCAGGCGCGCTGGAAGCCGCGCGGCTGGTCAAAGTGCAGTATGAAGTAAAACCTTTCGTGGTCGAGCGCCACAAAGCGCGCGAGCCGAATGCTCCGCTGGTGTTTCCCGGCCCTGCCGCGGAAAAGGGCACAGCGGGAGGCGGAGGCGGCGCAACCGACGTTCCGCAGAAAGGCAACGTCCGCGGGCCCAACCGTGGCCGCCACGACGCCGGTCCGAAGGGTGACCTCGAAAAAGGCTTTGCCGCGTCTGCGGCGCTTGTCGAGGCCGAGTACCGCACTCAGGTGCAAACGCACTCCGCCTTGGAGACCCATGGCCTGGTCGCCGATTGGAAACCGGATGGCTTGACCGTATACGCCTCTACCCAAGGCACAATGAGCGTGCGCGACGAACTGGCCGAGATCTTCAACTTGCCCAAGACGAAGGTTCGCGTGTTTACCGAGTACATGGGCGGCGGGTTCGGAGCGAAATTCGGTGCGAGCAATCCGGGAGCCGTCGCAGCGCACCTGTCGAAAAAGGCGGGGGCGCCCGTACGCATGTTCTGTGACCGCAAAGAGGAGCAGTGGGGTACGGGCAACCGTCCTGACGCTCACATGTATGTAAAGGCGGGGGCCGCTAAAGACGGCACCCTGCAGGCTCTGAAGTGGATCAGCTACGGGACGGCGGGTGTCGGCACGGGCGCGGGGAGTGCCGGCCCGGCGCAGAACATGTACGACTGTCCCAATCTTCTGGTCGAGGAATATGACGTCTTCACCAACGCCGGTCCTGGAGCCGCGATGCGCGCCCCTGGCCATCCGCAAGGCGTGTTCGGGCTGGAGCAGACCATGGACGCACTCGCGGAAAAAGTCGGCATGGACGTTCTGGAGTTCATGGATAAGAACGATCGCAGCCCTGAGCGCCGGGAGGAGCGCCGCATAGGCGCGGAGAAGTTCGGCTGGGCGCAGAAGCGCCGTAAGCCGAATAGCGATCCTGGCCCCGTGAAGCGCGGCGTCGGCGTCGCGCAAGCCGTCTGGTACCGCATCAACAGCATGGATTCCGGTTGCGAAGTCCGCATTCACCAGGATGGTTCGGTGGAAGCGCTCTCGGCCGTGCAGGACATTGGGGGCGGAATCAAGACCGTGATCGCGGAAATTGTCGCCGAGGAACTCGGGTTGCAGCC
>JAICJP010000237.1 GCA_025928375.1 Candidatus Sulfotelmatobacter sp. | reverse complement strand
GGACGAACCCTTCGCCGCTCTCGACGCTCAAACGCGCGACCTGCTGCACGACGAACTGGAGCGCATCTGGAGGAATACGGGCCGCACGATTATCTTCGTCACCCACAACGTGCGCGAAGCGGTTCGCCTGGGAGACCGCGTCGTGCTACTCACATTCCGCCCGGGCCGGGTGAAGAGCGAATTCCCCATCACTCTGCCCCGTCCCCGCAGCCTGGAAGATCCCACCGTCACATTGGCGGCGCGCGCAGTGCTTGACGAACTGCGCGACGACATCAACCGCTCGCTCGATGCCGAATACAGCGCCGGGATAAAGCCTCGCATCGAGCCAGGAGTCTCCGCATGAAACGCGCTATGCGCTACATCATCTTCTACGCTGGACTGCTGGGCCTGTGGATTCTGCTGACGGAACTGAAGATTTGGCCGCCATACTTATTCCCCACGCCCTGGGGAGTCGCCGAATCCCTCTATGCCGGATTCGCCGATCACAGCTACTGGATCGCCATCCGCGTCAGCATGCAGCGTGTCCTGATCGGCTACGGTATCTCCGTCGTGCTAGGCATGGTTCTCGGCCTAGGCGTCGCCAGCAACAAATTTCTCGAAGACACGATGGGCGGCCTGCTGGTCAGCCTGCAAAGCCTGCCCAGCATCTGCTGGTGGCCTCTGGCGCTGCTATGGTTTGGCTTGAGCCAGAACGCGATTCTGTTTGTCGTGATTATGGGATCACTGTTGTCCGTGACCCTCGCAATGGAAGACGGTCGCAAGCAGATGCCCAATATCTTCGGCCAAGCGGGACGCAATCTTGGCGCCAAGGGATTCAAGCTGTTCTGGTACGTGTTGCTTCCAGCAAGTCTTCCCTTCATCGTCTCCGGCCTGAAGCAAGGATGGGCATTCGCATGGCGCTCGCTAATCACTGCCGAAATGCTGTACCTCAGCCTCGGCCTCGGGCAGGTGCTGATGATGGGCCGCGACCTGAACGATATGAGCGCTGTCATTGCCGTAATGCTGCTGATCATCGCGCTCGGTTACATCGTGGATGGCATCGTCTTCAAAGGCATGGAGCGCCGTCTGCAGAACAAGTGGGGGTTAGCTCCCGCCAACTAGTCCGCGGCGGAAACCAGCTCTGACGGGCATCGCCTATACGAGAACTTTATGCGGCAAAACTTTCTCTTAATTTCTATTAATGGGATGGAGCTAGTGGTGAAAGCTGTTTGACTCTCAGTTCGACTTCACAAATCAGATAGGTCAATCATGAACCGGAAATACGTTATTCTCGCCCACCTCATGATGGCAGCGCTTACAGCCGCCAGCTTCGCCCAGACTGACTCGGCTTCCAGTCAGGCGCTGCCTGCCGCAAGCGCACCGCCGGTTTCAGCCAAAACAGCCACGTCGACAGAGGGTTCGGCCGCTCCGATCCAGACCACATCGACGGCACCCATCCAGCATGGCCCAATCTCCTTCCGCCGTGACGGTCTATGGTTCTCGACGGCCGACGGCAGCACGCACCTGCAGGTTCATGGCTACGCTCAGGCCGACAACCGCATGTTCTCGTCCAATACGCATGGACAAGAGCTCGACACCTTCCTGTTCCGTCGCATCCGGCCGCTGTTTGAAGGGACTCTGTTCAACCAGGTCGATTTCCGTTTGATGCCCGACTTCGGGCAGTACAATCCGCAGATTCAGGAAGCATATCTCGAGCTGAAGACTCTACCCTATGCCAAGCTTCGCGCCGGAAAATTCAAGGAACCGATCGGACTCGAGGTGCTCCGCCAGGACCGCGATCTCAGCTTCACCGAGCGCTCGATGGCTTCGGACCTGCTTCCCCTGCGCTATCTTGGCGCCCAGATCTCGGGATCCCTGTTGAGCAAGTCCATCAACTATGAAGCCGGATATTTTCAGGGATCCAGCGACGGCTCCAACGCCATCTTCACGCAATGGACGCATGGCAATGAAGGCGTAGGCCGCATCTTCGTTATGCCGTTTGCGGCGACATCGAACAACGCGCTGAAGAATCTCGGCTTCGGAGCCGCTGGGTCCGCCGGACATCAGCACGGCAGCATCGCTGGGCTCAAAACCATGGCCCAAACCACGTTCTTCAAGTACTCTTCGACCGCCCTAGCCGATGGCCAGCACAATCGGCTTGCGCCGCAGGCGTACTACTACGCCGGGCCGTTCGGAGTCATCGCCGAATACATGATCTCCTCGCAGGAGGTTTTCAACAAAGGCAAGACGGGCAGAATTCGGAATGAAGCTTGGGAGGTCCAAGGATCGGTAATGTTAACCGGAGACAAGAACTCCTACGCGGGATTCCATCCCCGGAACAGCTTCGAGCCGAATCGCGGATTCCGCCACATGGGCGCGGTGGAACTTGCGTTCCGCTACAGCGAACTGGGCATCAATCCTGAGGCTTTTCCGCTGTTTGCCAGCGCTTCCACCTCGGCCCAAAAAGCGCGCGCGACCGGCATCGGCCTGAACTGGCACCTGAACCGCTATGTGAAGCTTATGACTGACTATGAGCACACCACGTTCCGCATGGCCTCCAGCACGGCGACTCCACTGCACAGCGAAAACGTTCTGGTCAGTCGCATTCAGCTCGGTTTCTAACGCAGCAAAGCGCTACCGACCCGGTGTCCTCAAGGCTTCCCGAACACCCACGGTAGCGCTGCTTACGTGGTCCAAACTGATAGGAAAAGTATAGAAACCCCGATGTACTACTAATAGTGCATTGGCAGGTTCCGAGCCTAGTTCGCCTCTGTGCTTTCTGCGCCCTCTGTGCTTGAGGATTTTTCGGGGCGCAAAAGAGGAAACAGGATCACGTCGCGTATGGTGTGCGAATCAGTGAGCAGCATGCACACGCGATCGATGCCGATGCCCACCCCGCCTGCAGGAGGCATGCCGTAAGAGAGCGCGCGAATATAGTCTTCGTCCATCTGGTGAGCTTCTTCATCGCCGCGCTCGCGCTCTTTTAACTGCGCTTCGAAGCGGCGCCGCTGATCTTCTGGATCATTGAGTTCACTGAAGCCGTTGGAGATCTCCATCTGCCCGGCAAAAATTTCGAAGCGCTCGGTCCACTCGGGCTCGTCCGGCTTCTGCTTGGACAAAGGAGACACCGCCGTAGGAAATTCGTAAATGACGGTGGGCTGCATCAAATGCTCTTCCGCAGCCGCTTCGAACAGGGCTGCAATGTTCTTCCCTGTGGGAGCGTTCGCATCGTAAGCCATGTGCGCGTGTCCGGCATTGAATCGCTGAACCAGTTTCTGGACGCCCTCTGCGCTGGCGAATTCACTGATCTCCGGCTTGGCGCCCGCCTGGTCGGGCCAGAACTTGATGATCGCTTCGCGCATGGTCAGGCGCTGCCAGTTCGACCAGTCCAGCTCTTCGATGATGTCCTTTCCGTCCTCCTGGCGCGTCCACTTCGATTTTGGGCTGCCGTTTACCGCGATGGCCGCCTCCGTGATGGACTCCTGCGTCAGGTTCATGATGCCTTCATAGTTGGTGTACGCCTGGTATGCCTCCAGCATCGTGAACTCCGGATTCCATCGCCAGCCCAGCCCTTCATTGCGGAAATTGCGGTTGATCTCGTACACGCGATCGAATCCGCCAACCAGCAGCCGCTTCAGATACAACTCAGGAGCAATCCGCAGATACAGATCCATGTCCAGCGTGTTGTGATGCGTCACGAATGGGCGCGCGACCGCGCCCCCTGCAATCGGCTGCATCATTGGAGTCTCGACTTCCATGAATCCGTGCGAGTCGAACGTCCGGCGCATCGACTGGATCATCCGCGTGCGCTTGAGAAACACTTCGCGCACTTCCGGATTCATCACCAGATCGACATATCGCTGCCGGTACCGCAATTCCACGTCGGTGAGGCCATGCCATTTCTCCGGCAGCGGCAGGAGATCTTTGCTGAGAAATGTGATTTCCTCGACGTGAACCGTGAGTTCGCCGGTGCGCGTGCGGAACAGATATCCGCTCACGCCGATGTGATCCCCGAGATCGAGCAGCTTGTAAAGTTCGAATCCCTTGTCGCCCACGGCGTCTTTCTTGACGTAAATCTGCAGCTTCTGGCCGCCCTGCTGCAGATGGGCGAATCCGGCCTTGCCCATGAGGCGAATTGCCATGATGCGCCCAGCCACGCGGACGTTGACGCGCGAGTGCTCAAGCTCCTCGGCGCTTTTGGCGGAGAAGTCGCGAAGAATCTGATCGAGCGTGTGGGTGAACTCGTATTTGCTGCGGTAGGTGGCCTGGCCGAGAGCCTCAATCTGCTTCAGCTTTTCGCGGCGCAGATTATAGATATGTTCGTCGAGTGCCAAAGAGAATCCTTCTTAAGGAATGGGAGATGGAACCCAGAATTATAAAGCTCAATTGCGCACTTCAGCGCAGGGGCACGGCGCCTGATGCAGCGGTTAGCAGATTTTAGCGCTTTCAGCGAGTATGGCCGCGTGATTCGTTCATTGAACTCTTCGGGGCCGACGCGCAGTCTGCGATCTGCAAATGGGACAACGCTGCAGGCGATGAATGAGTCGTTTCCACAATGGCCAAGCCTGTTTCGCAAGTTCGTGCTGCCATCTGGGCCCAAACACCTTCTTCTGAACCTCTGGATCACTGACTCCCAAGCGAAAACTCCGATCGGATGCTTCGAGCACGTTTAGCGCGTGTGCAATTCTAGTCGGGATCGAGCCTCAGAGGGAAATCCGGCTTTCCAGAGATCAGGTTGTCTCATTCGGCTATGCCCTATGCCGCCAGCAAGCAGGTAGGCTGAGGATCACCCAAGCTGTGATGGCATAGAGAAGCACAGAGCCAGAATCTGCGTTCCTCCATGTCCCCATGCAAATCGCATTGTCAATGCTTCCGCAGGAGACAGAAGATGAACAGCCCAGCGTTGCATTCGCGAAAGTTCCGCTCGACGAGGATCCATAGAAAAGTCCACCGTGACCAGAATGACGTTCAGAGCGATGGAGATCAGGAAGGCCATCGCTAATCTGTAAAGCTGTCCGTGTGAGCGCATAGGACCTACATTTTGGGTGAGATAGCGATGTTAGGACACTTGGCGTGGTAGGTCCCGCGCCGTAAGCCGATACTTGTCTACCTCTCGCCTCAACTGCCAATCCTCGATGTATCGAGAGCCAAAGAAGACTAAGAGCACCAGTACGAAGTATCCGAGGCCACCAGTGATCCATCCTAATCGCGTCCAAGTTTCAACTATTCCCCAGAGAATGAGCGCCAAGAAGCAACAGACCAATAAGATGGCGGAGATAATCAGAAGCGAACCATCCCACCATAGTTTCTGCTCCCGTATGCCGGACCATCGCAAAAGCCACGACATGGGGTGTTTGTGGAGTTTGCAAACGGTGGCCGCGTATCTCCATTTACGATCTGACATGGAATCTACTCGAAGGTCGTCTCGCCGCGCCTCTTTTGCTAAAGCGATCAGTCGCTCGTATGCCAAGTCTCTTGGCACAGGCATGGGCGGAAATTCCGGGTCGCTCCCTGGTGTTAGCGGGAATAGCGGAGTGATGGGAAGGTTGTTAAGCAGTAAGCCCTCGTCTTCCGTGAGTGGCTTGCCTGAGCGCATGGCTTCCCCTTCGATCCGCCTTACCACAAAGGTCAGAGCATCTTCGAGATCGGCATCGGGGTTCATAAAGTTCTTGCTTATTATGTTCCACAACCCCTGCAGGGTCGCGTAGCTGTTGAAACCAAGGCTATTTCGCTCATCGAGGGATTTTGAGCGAAATGACGATTTTTCGCCAGTTGGTGGCTCATACTGCTGTGGATCAGTTTGACCGACGGATACGAAGCCGCACAACTACAACCCAAATGCCGCTCGCAATCCACGCAAATGACCAAATCCCCGCAAGAATGAAGCCGGGCAGGAAGGTTCCGAAAAGTTTGAACATTCCGAAGGCTACCAAAAAAATAATAGGTGTGAACAGGAGTAACAGTCCGAAGTACAGCTTCAGCGTCTTTCGATAGCTCTCGGCAAGTTCAGCGGATGCCGCCATACGGCTCGATTCTACCGCTTCAGCTTCGATTTGAGTGGTCAGACGACGTTTCGCCAAGTGCGGACTATCAGCCACCCATACCCAATATCAAGCCGTAGGCGCATGCTCCGACGACAATGATCCACCAGCTAAACAGCAGGATTCCTTCGAGCTTGAGCGATCTGGCTGACCTTGTAGCTCGTCGATTTTTCCACGCAATCAAGCCGAATAACCCTGTGGCGACGATGGTTGATCCCAGCAGCCACGCTTGAAGGGATCGTCCAACCAAATCTTCCATGTTCGTGGACCTCAGAGTGAAGAACACACGGTCTACCCAGTGGTGCGTGGTGGGTATCACGAATACGGCAAACAAGAAGAGGTTCGCGTAGAGGATTGTTCTGACGATATTGCGCGAACAAATTTCGGCGTGCTCGGCATCCATGGCGGCAAACGCAAACGAGTATAGCTTGCTCTCAACTTCCGCTGACAGGCCATAGCACTTAAAACCCTGCAGGGCATTTTGAGTGCAATTAGGATTTTTCGCCAGTAATGCGTAAGGTCTCGCATTGCTGGAAGCCAAAAGTAATCTAGCGTCTGCTAGAGCCGCCATCCTAAAATCGAACTCGGCATGCGTATTCGGCTCCACCTGTTTGTGTGTTCCGTCGTTCTCGGGATTGTGCTCGTTTCCTCAGCCCAAGTGAAAACCGCTTGTCAAATGTCGACAGGGCCATCTGGGGCGCAGGTGCTGCTCGACAGGAAGTACG
>JAICJP010000136.1 GCA_025928375.1 Candidatus Sulfotelmatobacter sp. | reverse complement strand
TGCAACTCCCGCCACCGGCAACCAGACTTGAAAGCAAGTATCGCCCGGCTTGGATCGAACCTGGATTGTCCCATGATGTTTCCTGATAATCCTTTTCACGGTATCGAGTCCAAGTCCCGTTCCCTCGCCTACTCCCTTGGTGGTAAAGAATGGTTCGTAAATGTGCGGCATCACTTCGGGTGAAATGCCCGGACCGTTGTCGGCGATCTCGACTACCACGCAGTTATCGTCGCGATAGGCGCGCACTTGCAATTCTCCCTGCCCGCCCATGGCATCAATGGCGTTGTCGATCAGGTTGGTCCAGACCTGGCTCAATTCACTGCCGAACGAATTCACGGACAGAGATGTGTCGCGGTAATCGCGCCTAACCGTCACCCCGTGCTTCAGCTTGTGATTGAGGATGGTGAGGGTATTTTCCAGGGTCTTCACGACATCGACGTTCTGCAGCGGCGCCTGGTCCATGAAGGTGTATTCCTTGATGGCCCGCACAAGATCGGAAATTCTGGAAGCACTGCTCTCAATCTCATTCAGTAGTCCGGAAATCTCCAGCGAGGTAGAAATCCGCACCAGCGCGGCTCGCGCCGTATCGGGGTCCAGATTCACGAACAGTTGCTCGAGCGCTTCCGGCCGGAAATTTCTCCGGGCAAGGTCGGCAGCCAGCTGCCACATATCGTTCTGGCCATGGCTGCGGAGCAGAGAGTCAAGCTGATCTTCGAGATCACTGGCGGCAAGCGGATCCAGTGGCGAGCTGCTGGTTTGCGTAAGCGATGCCTCCAGTCTTTCGATCTCGGCTCTTTGCGCTGGGGTGAGATCAAACTTGCCAAGTTCGTGACTCGCATCGCGAACGCGCTTCAGCAAGTCGCGAAGCTGACTGCTGGCGCGTTTCGCCGCAGACGCGGGATTGTTTAACTCATGCGCCAGACCCGCCGACAACTTACCCAAAGCCGCCAGCCGGTCGCGCTGTTGTTCGAAACGCGTGGTTTCGCGGATCCTGTCGGACATAAGGCCGACCAGACGAGTTGCCAGTTCCGGAGATTTTTGCACGAGTTCGGGGAAAAGCGACGCTGGAAAGCGCAGCAGATGAGCGTCACTCACCGCACGCCCACCCAACGTAAAGTTCTTCATGCGGGAGAACGGAAGAATTCCCGTCACTGAACCGGCCGGGATGGGCAGGATCACGGTGTCGCCGGCCAGTTCTCCGCGTCCCTGCACTTCTCCTTCAAGGACAACAAACATGGCGTCCGCGGGAGCGCCCTGATGAGCATAAGTCTCTCCCGGTTTGATCTGCAATGCCTGCGAACGGCTCAAGAACCATTCCAGCTGATCTTCCGGGAGGCCTTCGAAGGCCGGCACCTTCCGCAGTAGCTGCAGGGTTTCGGACATTTATACCTTGCTCAAGTATTGATGGATGAACTGCACTGCTACAGAGCCCTCGCCGACGCCGGAAGCGACTCGCTTCACGGAACCGTGCCTCACGTCGCCCACTGCAAATACTCCCGGCACACTTGTCTCGAGCAAAAAAGGATCGCGCTCGAGCGTCCATCCTCTCGGCCGCTGCCCGGCGTGGATGAGGTCGGGCCCGGTAAGGATAAATCCCCGGTCATCGCGCTGAATCGGATCGCCCACCCAATCGGTTCGCGGCAGAGCGCCAATGAAGATAAACATCGAACTCGCGGGCACGCGCTCCACCTTGCTGGTGTCGGAACAGAGCACAGAAACTTCTTCCAGATGGGTATCCCCATGAACTTCGGCGACGCTGGCGTGTGTCCAGAGCTGAATGTTAGCCGTCTCGTGGATTTGGTCGATGAGGTATTGCGACATGGTGCTGGAAAGCGACTCGCCGCGAACCAGAATCACTACCCGTTCTGCATACTTTGAGAAATTCAGGGCTGCCTGGCCGGCCGAATTCGCCCCTCCGACCACATATACGGTTTCACCTTTGCAGGAAAGAGCCTCGGTAGTTCCGCCGCCATAATAAACGCCCGCGCCTTGCAAACGATCGATCCCCGGAGCATCCAGCCGACGCCACTGCACTCCAGTCGCGATCATTAGGGCGTGACAGGAAATTTCGTTGCCATCCGCCACCTTAAGAATGCGATAGGAGTTCTCGGTGCGCAGGCCGACTGCTGATTGTGGCGCAAGAATCTCTACGCCAAAGCGCTTCGCCTGCACCACGGCACGTCGGGCCAAGTCGCCGCCGCTAAGGCCGCTGGGGAATCCAAGATAATTCTCGATGCGCGAACTCATGCCGGCCTGACCTCCCGGCGCCTCGCGCTCGACGATCACGGTATGCAAGCCTTCCGAGGCGCCGTAAACGGCAGCCGCCAACCCAGCCGGACCACCTCCGACAATGGCGAGATCGTAGAAACTGGTTTCTGCGCGAGTGCGCAATCCGACCTTCTGAGCCAAGTCTGCGGGAACGCTGTTCAGCATCCTTGCGCCATCCGGGAAAAGGACCACCGGCAACTCATTCTTGTCCGGGCCCAGTGCATCCAGCAGTGTTTTAGTTTCAGGATCATTTGCAGATCCCTCGACGTCTATCCACTGGTAAGGCACATGGCTGCGTGCCAGAAAGTCCCTTAATTCATAGCATCGCGGCGACCAGCGCGTCCCCAGCACGCGAATACCCTGAAAGGCTGGTCGATACGACGCGTTCCAGTCCTCCAGCAGATCATCAAGCTGTGGATACAGGTGTTCGCCCGGTGGATCCCACGGCTTCATGAAAAAGTAATCGATGTTCGCCTGATTGATGGCACTAATCGCGGCGTTGGTGTCGGCGTAAGCGGTCAGCAAGGCTCGTTTCGCATCGGGATAGATCTCCCGCGCCGCCTGCAGAAACCCGACTCCATCCATACGGGGCATGCGCTGATCCGCCAGCAGCAGCGCGACCCCGTCATTTCGAACCTTCAGCCCCTTCAGCAGATCGAGCGCACCTTGCGGTGACTCGCTGCTGATCACACGATACTCTGCACCGTAGTGGGAGCGCAGGTCGCGTTCAATCGCGCGCAGAACATCTGCGTCATCGTCCACTGTAAGCAATACCGGTTTTGCCATAATGCTCTCGAAGCGAATGCCTGAAACGGTTAGATACGGACGGTTGCATTTGGTCGCACGGGCTAGATCTCTTGCCTTGTGCGCTCCGCGTCGAAGCCGGAGCTAGAGTTCCCCGGCTTGCATCTGGTCCACATAGCACCAGACCCAGGACTCGCCGGGCTCAATGGAACGAATCAGCGGGTGTTTCGCCGAATGAAAATGCTTGGTCGCATGCTTGTTCTTGGAGGAATCGCAGCAGCCGACGTGCCCGCAGGAAAGACATAAACGAAGATGGACCCACCTATCTCCCATCTTTACGCATTCTTCGCAAACATGTGTGCTGGTATTCCTTATCCTGATTTGATCCAGGTGCTGGCACTGATTTCGCATATGTTTCTCCGAACTGCCCTGTTTACCGTCAAGTGACCTCAGTCATATAACGAAAGGCCACAATCACTGCCAAATTTCGAAATCCATGCCCACAATGATGCTCGGAGGCATTCATTCGTGTTGCGGCTTGATTATCTTTCCTGCATTCTGACCATTTCGTCGACCATCTTGCTCGGACGCCGTTGCTGGGAAGGCTGGGCTCTATGTGCAATTAACAGCGTGATCATCTGCGTGATCGGATTGCGAACCGCGCAGACCGGATTCATCCCAGCGAATCTTTTTTGCCTGGTGGTGAGTGCAATGAACTTGTATTCCTGGAGGCGCGCCCGTACTTAGAGGAGAGTCTACTCGGCCACCAGCAGGTTCTCTGCAAACAGCCACTCGTGATCGATCCACTGCATGTCGCAGCGGAAACCACAGCGCAGCGCCGTGTCCACAATTTCTTCTGCGGAGTATTTGTGACTGCTTTCCGTCCAAATGGTTTCGCCCGCTTGAAACTCCGCAATCACTTCCGCGGCTGGGATTCTCACAGTCTGGCGTCGCTTTGATCTCAAGTGCATCTCTACGCTTCGCTCGGAGGGATTGATTCTGGCAACGTGCTCGAACTGAGTCAAATCGAAATTCGCTCCTAGTTCTCGATTGACGCGCCCCAGCAAGTTCAGGTTGAATGCCGCCGTCACACCCAGTTCGTCATCATACGCCGCGAGCAATTGCGCGCTGGTTTTTTCAAGGTCCGTACCCAGCAGGAGACAGTCTCCCGGTTGCAGCAGGCAGCGAACTTCGGAAAGGAAGTCCAGCCCCGCCGGCCGATCGAAGTTGCCGATGGTGCTTCCCAGAAAAAGAACCAGCAGCCGCTGCCCCTGCTTCCGATAGGCGGCCACCTCCAGCAAGCCGTCAAGGTATTCCCGCTCGAATCCGAGAATGCTGATGGAATCGATATCGCGCAGTTCCTTCTCGCACATCACCAGCGCCGATTGCGAAATCTCGATGGGATAATACGAAATCCGTTGGCGGCGCGCGAATGCCTCCAGTAGCCAACGCGTTTTGCGGCCGCTGCCGCTACCCAGTTCCGCCACCGCCACAGGACCACCCACGCGATCTACGATGTCACTGGCGTGGCGCCGTAGCAGCCGCTCATCCGCTCTGGTCAGACCATACTCGGGCAGGTGGCAGATCACTTCGAACAAAGCCGAGCCCACATCGTCATAGAGATATTTCGAGGGGAGTTCCTTCTGCCCGGGGCGGGCCAGTCCAGCGCGAACATCGGCGGCGAACTCGTAAGAAGCATTCGCGGGAATGGAACGGACCAGCATTAGCATATTCACTCCTCCAATCAGGAATTCACGCAGCGAAATCCGGCGTACACATACTGGTAATGAGGCTGAAACCAGTTGCGGAAGCTGGATCGCAGCATGCAAGCGGCGGTGCGGACCGACCCGCCCTTCATCACGAAGTGTTTGCCATCAAAAAAGTCGGCCGAGTAACCGCGGTAAAAAGGAAATGGCTCGAACCCGGGGAAGGGACGAAAGATAGTGGCCGTCCACTCCCACCCGTTGCCGAGAAGGCCATGCACTCCGAAAGCGCTCTGGCCCAAGGGATGCCCATTCACTGGAGTGGGGTCCCAGTGGGCGAAGTCGAAATTCCCCAAGCTCGAATCGGGAGCGTAACGGCCCCAGGGATAGCTTCTCTCCGTGCTGTCCGGACTTGCATACGCCGCGCGATGCCACTGCTCCTCAGTAGGAAGGCTCTTGCCGGCCCACTTCGCGTAGGCGCTCGCTTCCGCGTGGCTAACGTAAACCGGCCAATTCGGGCGAAGTGGAATTCCGTCAAACATGGTCCGGTAGAACCATGCGTCGTTCCGTTTTGTCCAGAACACCGGTTGAGTAATCCCGGATTCCGCTTTCCACGTCCAGTCGTCATCGTTCCAGAGACTCCGGTTTTCGTATCCTCCGGCATTCACGAAATCGAGATACTGCGCGTTTGTAACCATGTATTTGTCGATCTCAAAGGAAGGCACGTCGACGGTGTAGCGTTCGAATTCGTTGTCCCACCCGAATTCCTCTGAATTGCGGCTCAAACCGAGAGTGGCGGTTCCGGCAGGAATGGAAACCATCTGGAATTCCGGTGCGGGGGCAAGCAAGGGAGCGGAAGATTCCTGGCGGATTTTGCGATCGAGCGGCAACTGATGAAACATGTACGCCAAGGTTTCCAGGTGCATCAACCGGTGCTCGATGGCAACGTTCAGCAGAGTGGCCAAAGAAAAACCGTCACGCGCCGAAACGCTGCTCGCCGGCGCGGCGGTCGAGAGTCTCTCGTCGAGCGCCGCCCTGATCTGTCGCACATACTCCCGCACGGTTTCAATGAAAGGCCAGTCTGACGGTTGATCGCTGGGCAGTCCGCCTCCGACCGGATCGATGCCAAAGGCAAACAGCCGATCCAACTCTGGTTGTAA
This sequence comes from Candidatus Sulfotelmatobacter sp., assembly GCA_025928375.1. Lineage (GTDB taxonomy): Bacteria > Acidobacteriota > Terriglobia > Terriglobales > Acidobacteriaceae > Sulfotelmatobacter. The sequence goes on along the minus strand of JAICJP010000136.1, from coordinate 5,225 downwards.
GCTCTTCACCCCGAACGCACGTTCATGCAGGAGATTCCAGTCGAAGGCCTCGAGATGGCCGACATAAAAAATGATGCGATGCCTCTCGGGAATGGGGCGATCGTAGATTGCCTCCGTCTTTACGAGGGCGAACAGCGCGTCACTTCTGCGGCGCGCCTCGAGCATTCTCTGAAGTAAGTGCTGCCCGACAGCAACATCCTTCTCAATGGTCGGCATGATATCTCCTGAATGGCGATTGGGAATACCGAGAGCAGATTTACTATGTTGCGGAACCTATAGTTTCAGCGCGAGTAAAATTCCAGAGCCGATGCAGACTGCCGTATCAGTTTCCACCCTGTAGAATCATCCTCATGCGCATTCCCCTGTTTCGCGTTGATGCATTCACCGACCGCGCATTCCGTGGCAACCCGGCGGCAGTATGTTTTTTAGACTTTTGGTTAGATGACGCCCTGTTGCGCAAAGTCGCTACAGAAAATAATCTTCCGGCCACAGCATTTCTCGTACCTTCCGCCACGGGCTACGCATTGCGCTGGTTTTCGCCCGTTTGCGAACTGAGGCTCTGCGGGCATGCCACTCTGGCGGCCGCCTTTGTTTTGTTTCAGTTCGTCAGCCCGCAGCTCGAAGAAGTCCTCTTTTCTACGACCTTTCGCGGTGACTTGAGGGTACAAAACGGCGGTGACCTGCTCACGATGGAGTTTCCTGCCTTAGCTGCAAAAAGTTGCGCACCCAGGCCCGAGTTGTTGTCCGCTCTGGAGCCTAGCCTGCACGCGGGGGACATCCTGGAAACGTTCGCCGGGAACCATTCATACGTCGCGCTGCTGGCATCGCAAGCTCAGGTTCAAGGCTTTCAGCCGGATATTGCCCGTCTGAAAACACTGCATCCGGAAGTTGTCGTGATCACTGCGGCCGGAGATGAAGTGGACTTCGTTTCGCGCTACTTCGCGCCTGGATACGGCCTTCCCGAGGATTGGGTCACCGGCTCCTCGCACTGCCTTCTCACTCCAATTTGGGCAGAGCGCCTGGGGAAATCAACACTGCAAGCTCGGCAACTTTCCGCGCGTGGAGGAGAATTGAGCTGCGAATTGAGGGGCGATCGGGTGATGCTGCAGGGGAAGGCCGTAGCTACTCTGAAAGGCTCGTTGATCTTGTAGTTCAGGAACCTTCTCAGCGGGAGGGGTTCTTTTTGCGCAGAAACTCCCGTACTACTTCCTGCGGGTCGCGACGCTGACCATCAACGGCGTAGTTCATCTGTTGCATCTCGGAATCGGAGATCGTGTTGGCCAGTGCATCGAGAACCGGAAGGAGTTCCGGATGCGATTTGACCAGTTGAACGCCAATAACGGGTACGGCCTCGTACGGAGGAAAGTAGTGCCGATCATCCGCGAGGACGAATAAATCCAGAGCCGGAATCAGTCCATCGGTCGCATTACCACCGGCAAAATCAATCTGGCGATCCTTCAACGCCCGTGCGAGCAGCCCGAGATCCATGATTCGCGGCCTCTCGGCAAAATGCAGTCCATAGGTCGCGACTAAACCCTGATAACCATCCGGGCGCTCCATGAATTCGTATCCAAATCCGGCGTGCCAATGCGGGGTGTACGCCGCAGCTTCGGAGAGCGTCTTCAAACCCAAGCGGCGCGCATCCTCGCCTCGGATTTCCATGGCGAAGGTGTCATTGAAGCCGAACTCAGGGCCGAGTGTCAGTCCGAAGCGGCGTTCATACTCGCTCTTGACGCGCTGGTAAACATCTTTGCGGTCCCCACTCGCGCTTTCCTTCAAGACCGCCGTAAGCGCAGTTCCGGTGTATTCGGGATATATATCGATCCGCCCGGACAGGATTGCCTGCTGGCAAATGTAGGTCCCGGCCAGATAAAAGCGGCGTTCCACCTTGAGATTACTGTGCTGTTCGATCTGCTGCGCGATCAATTCGCCCAGAATGAAAGACTCGGTGAAATTTTTCGATCCGACCACAACGCGGTTGGAATGCGAGGGCGCGCAGGAGACTGCTAAAAGCGGCAAGAGCAACAATGCAATAGGGATGGCTCCAGGCCGCATCATCTTGCTCGCAGCCGCCTCTCCAGCCATCCCACACCTACGTCCGCCATTAACGCGAGGATCGCTGCCGGGATCGCGCCGGCAAGAATCACCCGGTTATCAACCATGGCCAGTCCGCGGAAAATAAATTCGCCCAGGCCGCCCGCGCCAATTGCGGCTGCAATCGTGGCCAGACCTACCGCGACCACGATCGCGATGCGAACTCCCGACAAAATGACGCTCACCGCCAGCGGTAATTCGACTTGGAATAGAAGTTGCGATTCCGTGAGGCCCATGCCGCGCCCCGCCTCCAGCACTGCGGAATCGACCCCGGCGATCCCCGTGTAAGTATTGCGAATGATCGGCAACAGCGCGTAGAGCGTGAGGGCGAGAATGGCCAGTCTCTCGGATCTGTCTCCCAGCCATGGCACAGGAAGCAAAAAGCCAAACAAGGCGAGGCTCGGGATCGTCTGGATGATGTTGGCGGCCGCGAGCACCGGCTTGTTCAGGCGCTGGCGATGGGCGATCAGGATTCCGAGCGGTATTCCGATCAGCATGGCGAATACTGTGGATACGCCGACCAGCCAAAGATGTTCGAGCGTGAGTTCGAGCACCTGACCGCGGTTGTGGAGCATGAAACGAAGGACGTTCACGATGCGCCTCGATTCGCCGCCGACTCCAGCCCATCTCCAAACGCGCGGACATAAGCTGCTACCCAAGGATCGCTGGACTTTACAAATTCCTGCGGGGTCAAAACCGTCACCAGTTTTCCTGCTTCCATCAGCGCGATGCGAGATGCCAGTCGCAACGCTTCCCGAAGATCGTGAGTGACGAAGACCACGGTTTTATGAAGCCTCTGCTGGAGCAGCAGGAATTCCCGTTGCAGGTCGTCGCGGGTGAGCGGGTCCAGCGCGGCAAAGGGTTCGTCCATGACGAGAATCTCGGGATCAGCGGCCAGAGCTCGCGCCACTCCCACGCGTTGCCGCTGGCCACCCGACAACTGATGCGGATAACGCGTCGCGATCTCGGGTGAAAGTCCCAACAGCTGCATGAGTTCCTGCGTTCTGGGGTGAATGCGCTCCTTGGGCCAGCCTTCAATGCTTGGAACAAGCCCGATGTTTCGCTCGACCGTAAAATGCGGAAACAGCCCGGCGTCCTGTATGACATAACCAATCCCCCGCCGCAACCGGGTGACGTTCACCTCCGTGTTCGGCCTCCCGTTCACATAAATTTCACCGGTCGTAGGCGAAACCAGACGATTAATGAGCTTCAGGGTTGTCGTCTTTCCCGAGCCGCTGCGGCCCAACAACACCAGGGTCTCTCCCTTGAAGACCTGGAGGCTGAAACTGCTGAGCACCTGGGTCTGGCCGACGCGAAACGAGACATCTCGGAACTCTATGACTGGTGTCGCCGCAGGCTCTGGCATATTCCGCCCAGCATACCGGAGTTCACGGCGCAGTCCCAACCAACCTCACTCCCCGGCGACATGAATTTGCAATGAACGCTGCTCCCGGCGACAATCAGTTCTTATGGGTACCACCCCTGCACGCAATCACACTCCGCCCAGCGAAGTATTCGTGCCCGGAGCCATGGTGATCGCGACCTTGTCCAATCCGCGCGAAAAGTTCTGGGGAATGATCCTGGCGCTCGCCGCCGAAGGATTAAGCTTGAGCGGAGCTGAATTAGCCTCATTCGAGGATTTAGCGGTAATGGTGAGAGATGGCGAGCCGTTCACGCCCGCCGTAGTGTTCTTCCCCATGCACCGCATCGAGCGCGTAGAACTCGATCTGCCGGACGGCAATTTGCCCTCGCTATCCCAACGATTTCTCACCAAGACAGGGCGGGAACCTTCCGAGGTACTCACACCGCAAAATCAGGTAGAGCACAGCCCGGCCAAATCACACGCGCCTCAGGAGAGCGCGTGAAGCTTTCGCAAATCTTTACCGCCCCCAACCAGCTCACCTTGCTGCGGATGATCTTTGTCCCGTTCATCGTGATTCAACTGGTGGACGGGCACTATGGCTGGGCTCTGGCAATATTCATCATTGCTGGTTTCAGTGATGGTCTGGATGGACTGCTGGCGCGCACACTTCACCAGCAGACGCTATTGGGCCAATATCTGGACCCGATTGCAGACAAACTCCTGTTGAGCACCGTGTTCCTGGTGCTCTCCATTCTTCACAAAATCGCGTGGAAATATACGATCATGGTATTCAGCCGTGATATTTCAATTCTGGCAGCGAGTGCGGTTTTGTTCGCCATTGCCGGACTGCGGGATTTTCGCCCCAGCATTTTCGGCAAGGCGAATACGCTCTGCCAGATCACCGCGGTATTTTTTGTGATGTTGCTGGAGATCCACCCGCAACGCTGGGTGCGAATTACGCGCATAACTTTCCTGCACGCCACTGCCTGGTTCACCGTCATTTCGGCCCTGCACTATCTGATTCTGGTTCAGAGGCGACTGCGGGAGCATACCCATGCGCTGCCCGCCGCCCGCCATTCCTCGCCCTGAGATGATTTGACCGCGCTTTTCTCCGACCCCTAGAATCTTAGGTTCGTTTGTCAGCTTCGCACTGACCCATGCCGCTTCACCTTTACAACACGATGTCCAATGAGGTGGAGGAATTCCATCCCCTGCGGGACAACGAAGTACGGATGTATGCATGCGGACCCACGGTTTACGACTATGGGCACATCGGTAACTTCCGCACGTTCGTCGCGGTAGATCTCCTGCGGAGGTTCTTGCGGCAGAGCGGATACAAAGTACATCACGTCATGAATATCACCGACGTTGACGACAAGATCATCCGCAATTCAGCGCGCGACGGTGTGACCGTCCAGCAGTACACGGCGAAGTTCGAAAAAGCATTTCTGGAAGATGCCGCGATGATCGGGATCGAGCAGCCAACTCTGGTGCGTGCAACCGAGCACATCCCGGCCATGGCCGAGTTTGTTGCGAAACTGCTGGATAAAGGTATTGCGTACCGGACTGAAGATGGATCGTACTATTTCCGGATTGCCAGATTTCCGGAATACGGCAAGCTCTCAAAAAAAGATTTCTCGGGGATGCTCGATGGAGCCCGCGTCGACGTGGATGAATACGACAAGGACAGCGCCCGTGATTTCGCCGTTTGGAAAGGTCCGCGCGAAGGCGAAGCGTCCTGGGATACCAAGATCGGCCCCGGGCGCCC
>JAICJP010000025.1 GCA_025928375.1 Candidatus Sulfotelmatobacter sp. | reverse complement strand
GGCCGTCCCTACATGGGCTGTGGCGGGTTCGGCTGTCGTGGCTTCACGTTTCGCGCTGACTTGGGCGGCTGCTTCTGCATGCGCGCTTTCGGCCTCTTGGGCTTGGGTGTAGGGGGTCCAGCCTTTCTTTTTTGCGGCGGCGTGGGCTTCGGCTGTGGCGAAGCCGTAGTAGTTCGCAATCATCTCGTCTCGATCTTTCTCGAATTGTTCCGGAGTTTTGTAGCTGCGCTGGGGCTTCGAGGCGCGCGGGTCCTGGCCGAAAGAGGCTTCGAACGGGACGTCCAGGTCAATGAGGCCATCGGCGATGTGGCTGGGGGCGGTTTCGTCGTACTCGGGAACGTCTTTCACCATCTCGCGCTCCGAAACTCTGGCGCTGGCGCGCGCGTCGTTTTTCACGGCAATGTGCAGGGCGCGAATGATCAGCGTGGCGCGCTTCATGTCGATGGTGTTGCGCAGCAGCGCGTTGATGACCTCGGCCAGCGCGGCCTGGATGGACTCTTTGTCCTCGATGCAGGCGAGCGGGTGCAGACGCGACTGCGGCGGAGTGCGCACGCCACGATGCATGCGCTGGTGGTAGTAGCAGAATTGCTCTCCGCGAAGAGGGGGAGAGCCGCAACGGACGCCGGAGATTTTGATATGAGTGCAGGTTTTTCTGTTTTGCATGAGATTGATCCTGTGAAGAATTTGTTGGTACTTAGGACGTAAGATCTTTGCTTCTGCGGAGTTGGGGCTAGTGGAGAGGACCAGGTCCGCGTAAAGTCTTGGGAACTCAGGAGTTGCGAGTAAAGTCTTGCGAACAATGGAGTTAATGGAGTCTGGGCGGAGGGCAGGGAGTGCCGAATTGGGAATCCAGGGAGTGGCTAGGGCGGAGGATGCGGGCGATTGCCTACGCTGGCCGTCGGAATTTTTGGGAGCTTGGGGATGCATAGTCCCAAAGTTCCACATCCAGATTTCTCAGTACAGGTTGTACGTCACAATTTGAAAATATTTGTTGTGGAAAACTTCTGAGGCGGAGTGCTCTGAATTGGGAAGGAAAATTGGGGTAGTTCCCGCCTCTCACGCGTTCCCGGAACTACCCCACTCAAGTCGAGATCAGGTTTGAGTGGGGCACCCGTCGTGTTCGGTCGGGGAAAATCGAGTTACGAAAATCTCTTGATCTTGAGAGCACCGAATGCCCAGCCTCGAAAAGCGCGAAGGCTGGGGCAACCGGGCCGGGATGCTAGTTAGGAAAATCTCTTGATCTTGGGAGCACCGAATGCCCAGCCTCGAAAAGCACGAAGGCTGGGGCAACCGGGTTTTGGTGCTACACGAGGGCAAGACTGGGCCTGCCCGCTATGGCCTGACTGCGGATCAGGGGAACGGGACTGCGGCCGTCGCCTGGTTGGAATACGAACTCTCGACTCCGGAGGCATCGACCGCGGTGGTCACGTAGTAATAGGTCGTACCCGATTGCACCGCGCTGTCGCTGTAACTCAGCGCCGTGTTCACTGCCGGATTGATTCTGGAGAACGGGCCACTGGGGGATGGACCGCGATACACGTTATATCCGGTGATCGAACTGGAAGTACTCGCATTCCACCAGAGATTAACGGTGTGTTGAATGGTAGCGCCAGAGCCGCTGGCCGTTTCCAGCGCGGAATTGGCGTTGCTGGTGAAGAACGAAATCTTTGCGGAAGCCGCTCCCGAAGCCGTGGGCGTAAAGGTCACCGTGTAGGGCACGCTCTGTCCCGCCGAGAGAGTGAGCGGCGGATTCAATCCGGCGAGTGTGAAGGCTGAGTTGCTGGAACTCGTCGACGACAACGTCACGCTCCCACCGCTTGCCGTCAGGCTGCCGCTCTGGCTCTGCGTGTTTCCGATGGTCACACTGCCAAAGTTCAGCGCGCTGGGTGCCACGCTCAGAGTGCCACTCGAAGAGGTCCCGCTACCCGTGAGCGAGACGGACACAGATGGATCGGAGGCGTTGGAAGCCAGCGTGAGGGTAGCGTTGCTGGCGCCCGTAGCGGTCGGGGCGAAGGCAATTGACAAGCCCGCGCTGGCGCCCGGAGCCAATGTGTATGGAAAGGTCAAGCCGCTGACCGAATAGCCGCTGCCATTCACGGTTGCGCCGGAGATCGTCAGGCTGGATCCGCCGGTATTGGAAACAGTGAGCATCTGCGTCTGGCTGTTGCCCAGGGTCACGCTTCCCAAATTCAGGCTGGGAGGCGCCGTCAGATATCCTGGATTGGCGCTGCTGTAGCCGCTCCCGGAAAGGCTGATAGTCACGCCGCCGTAACGAGTTCTATTTTTGCCACCCCAGGTGACGTAGCCCTGCACCGTAGCGCTGCCGGTGACGCTGCCCGCGGTCTGTGGCAGGAACGAAACAGACAAGGTCACACTTCTCTGCGAACTGACAACAAGGGGGAGAGTGGGACCGACGAACGCGAATCCTGTGCCCGAAACGGTGACTCGATAAATCGTCACCGACGCTCTGCCCGTATTGGTCACGACGAGAGGCTGGATGAGATTGCTTCCGAGTTGCACGTTGCCGAAGTTAACGGGAGCGCCGGTCAGCGAGACCTGGCCATAAGCGGAAGCTGAAATGGTGAACAGGGACGCAAAGACAACGAGCCAGCAAGTTGCAGGGGACTTGAGACAACTCATGTCGTACGCTCTCTTTTTCCCGGACTTCTGCATCCGGGCGGGGGATTAAGGAGCTTCAATCTTTCGCCCCAATCAGTCCGGGGCAGCACGATTCAGTGTTGCATCGATATTCGCGGCAAACGGGCTTCGATGGTAGGTCACGAAAGGACAAAAAGGCCCTGCGTAGTTGGACCACAGCCAGATAGCCAGAAATGTTTCTCAGCCTGGAACGTGCACGCCGGATTTGGCTTCAGTGGGGATATTGGTAATATCGAGGCCGACTGGAGGGCTTGTGCGTTTCTTATTGCTGGCTTTGCTTCTCTTTCCTTCGTACAGTTCAGCTCAGAATGTTGTCCGCTACACCACCACCAACGCCAATGTGAAATATCTGTTTGCCACGGCGGAGCCGGTGGCGCATTTGAAATCCGGCGACATCCTCGACACCAACACGCTGGACTGCTTCGGCAATGGCCTGAAGAAGCCCGGGGACACGCTCGACATGGCGAAGGGAGACAATCCGCTGGCTGGTCCTTTTTATGTCGAGGGCGCGGAGCCGGGGGATACGCTGGCGGTGAAGATTCTCGATCTGCAGGTGGATGGGGACATGGGCGTGGGCGTATTTTCGCCGGGGTTCGGGTCGATCAATTCGTCCAAGTACACGCCGGTGCTGGAGAAGTCGCCATGGAAGGAGCGGGTCTGGTTTTATCCCATCAATCACGCGGACAACACGGCGACGTTCAAGGCGCTGGATTCGGATTTCTCGGTGAAGATTCCGATGCATCCGTTCTTTGGATGCCTGGGGGTGGCGCCCGCGAATGGGGAGGCGCGCAGTTCGATTGTTCCGGCGGAGTTTGGCGGGAACATGGATTCGCCTGAGGCTTCGGCGGGCAACACCGCGTATTTTCCGGTGAACGTGAAAGGCGGGTTGCTGTACTTAGGGGACGGCCATGCGGCGATGGGAGATGGAGAAGCGGCGGGTTCGGCGATTGAAGTTCCGCTGAAGGCGCGGGTGCAGGTGAGCGTCATTAAGGGACGACGCATCGAGTGGCCGCAGTTTGAGAATGAGGAGGCGATCATGACTGTGGGGGCTTATCGTCCAGCGGAGGACGCGGCGCGCATCGCGCTCACGGAGTTGGTGTACTGGATCCATGGCGACTACGGATTGTCCGAGATGGACGCTTACGAGTTGCTGTCCAAGGTGGGGAAGATTCATTTCAACGAGATGGTGGATCCGAATTATGTGGTTGTGGCTTCGATTGAGAAGAAGTATTTGCCGAAGAAGAAATAAGGATGAGCTGTAGGTGCAGGCTCCACGCGGGGACCTGTGGTTGCGAAAGAAAGTTAAAGCCCCATCCGGACTTCGCATAGTGCGCGAGATTCGGATGGGGCGCTTGCTTGCTCATTGCGCGCATTCGGCGCGCAACCCCGGACGAGGGCGTCCGGGGCTACACGGGCATGGCTACACGGGCTACGCTTTTACTATTTTTTTGCTGCTGGGATCCCAGACGGCTACGCACTTGTTGAAGTACGAGTAGTTAGCCAGGTGGCATCCGATGGCGGCGTAGTTGCCGAAGACCTCGTTTTCTACAACCGGCTTGCGGGTGCGCACGGCGTTGTAGAAGTTGGCCTGGTGATCGACCGTGTCGCTATAGCCGTGCGGCACGGTGTAGGTTTCGCCCTCGTCTTCAGTCTTCCAGTGCAGCGCTTTGGGCTCGGGATGCTCCTCGTGCCACTTCTCCAGGTACTGATCGCGCAGAGCCTTCGGCCAGCCGAAGATCGAGTAGTCCTCGGGCTCGGGCTGCGTGTTCTGGGGAGTGAAGGTGAGGGTGGAGTCCTTGATGATCATCGTGCCCTTCTTGCCGTAGAAGCCGATGAACTCACCGCCGGCGTTGTTCAGATTGCAACGCAGGGTCATGCGGAAATTGGGATAGTCGTAGAGAGTCTCGATGAGGTCGGGGAACTCGCGGCCATCCTTAAAGTAGAAAAGGCCCCCGCTGGATTGGGCGCGCTGCGCGGGTTCATTGGTGCCGGTGATGAAATGGATTCCGGAGATCAGGTGCACGAAGAGATCGCCGCCGAGTCCCTCGCCGTAGTCGGTGAAGCAGCGCCAGCGGAAGAAGCGTACGGGATCAAAGGCGTGCTTGGGCGCGCCGTCGATGAATGCATCCCAGTCGATGGTCTGGGGGCTAGCGTCGGGAGGAATGGGATAGACCCAGGCGCCGCTGGGCGAATTGCGATCCCAGTAAGCGTTGATGGAAGTGACTTCGCCGAGCTTGCCGGAATCGTAAATCTCTTTGGCTTTGGCGTAGAGGATGGAGCTGACGCGCTGGCTGCCCACCGCGACCATGCGCTTGTTCTTGTGGGCGGCTTCGACCATGGAGAATCCGTCTTCGACGGTGTGCGACATGGGCTTCTCGCAATAAACATCTTTGCCGGCGGCGACAGCGTCTTCGAAGATGTGGCGATGCTGGTGGTCCATGGTGGCGATGAGGACCGAGTCGACATCCTTGCGGTCGAGAATGCGGCGGTAGTCGCGCACGGCTTCGACCTTGGGATTCTTCACCGCTTCCTGGGCGGCGGTGTGGCGGCTGTCGTAAAGATCGCAGACGCCGACGCACTGAATGCCGGGGACATCGAGCGAAGCCTGGAGATGTTCGCATCCGCGAATGCCGGTGCCGATGGAGGCGAAGCGGACGGTGTCGCTGGGCGCAACGCGCCGGGGCGCCGCATAAAGCTGATGAGGTTGCAGGATGTTCTTGGCGACGGTTGTAGCCGCGACCGCGCCGGTACCGAGCTGAATAAATCGACGACGGGACAGGGGATTCTTAGCCATGAGTTTTTCCGCCCTCACAATTGCAGCAAGTGATTTTCCGCAGAGGCGAGTCCGCCCGAGCAGAGATGATGCGGAGGAATTATTGCACATGGGAGGGGGAGTTAGTAAAACGATTTTCTAAAGAGGAACCTGAAGGCGGATTGAATGTCGGCTGTCAGCTTCGGGTCAGCGATTTTGGCGAAGGCGACTTAGAGGGAAGCGGCTGAAGGATTTTCGGAGTCGCTTTTCGAGGGCCATTGCCGGGCCGCATACCTTCTTTCGATATTGGCGCCCGCGAACGGGCCGATGATGGGGTTCCTGAGAGTTTGCTCTCGCGTTCAGAGAGTGCTAAGAGCTGTTTGATGATTTCCCCTTTCTGTGCTTTTTCTGCTTTTTGCGGGCGATGTGCAAACACTCTCGCCAGGATTGCGCACGCGACCAGCGCAGTTGCAACTCCGATCAAAGGGATGTTAAACATCTGCGCGGCTCCCCAGCTAGAGTGCTCGGAATAGTGGTCGAAAGGATTGTCCGGGAGGGGACGTGACGAACACAGATTACCGAGGTTGGTGTCCTGAACTGGAAGCGGCATGTGTCACGGGAGAACTTCTGGCCAGGGGGACGGGAGCAATGGCCGCTTACATCAGTTACTCTGCGAGATAGCGAGCAAGTCATGGAATAGTCGGGAAGTCAATTTTGAGTGCGGGTGGCCATCTGAATACGTGGACACCCCGATTGAACGGCGCCGCGTCGGGAGGTATATTCGTTATGCCATTATGAGCAGGCAGATCGTCTACGAGACGAGTTTCCTTGTCATCTTGTGCGTTGTGTCGCTGTTTCTTTTCCCGGCCTCCGCCGGACCCTATCCCGCCGTCCACGGTCCCGCAACGGCGCTGCAGGCAGCTCGATCATCCAACCAGTTACAGGCCGCAATCGCCGGTGCGCCCAAGGACTGCCCGGACCAAACTTTTTCCCCGTTAAGCCCGGCAGCGTCTGAGAGCGCCCGCAAAAACGAGCCCGTGCCGGTCACCTGGCACGGTGCGACAAGCATCCTTCGCTGCTGATCTCTTCTCGCTCGAACACTTCCGCGACTACACGGCCCTTAAATTACCGCGATCGCCTCGCGTCTGAGGTGCTTCGGCGGTAAGCCTCGGATGCCGTACACCGAATGGAAGATCAGCAAGGCGCAGCCTTCGTCTGCGCTGAGGAGGAGAACAAAATGAGACGTCATCTCGCAATTTCGGCACTGTTTTTGAGTGGCCTGTTGATTCCGGCCGCCGCCCAGCAAGCGGATTCCACGGCTACTTGCACTTTCCAGGATGGGAAGCAGATGAGCATCCAATATGACAATAGTGCGACGGTGAAGAACGCAAACCTGTCGTCGGGGAAAATGTGGACTCCGGGAGACAAACCCATGGTTTTGTTTACGCAGACGGAGCTCACGATCGCGAACACGCAGATTCCCGTGGGAGCTTACAGCGTGTATCTGATCCCGGCGAAGGATCGGTGGACGCTGGTCATCAACAAGAGCGTGAAGCCGGGGGAATACAAGCCGCAACAGGACCTGGTGCGAGCGCCGATGGAGGTGGCGAAAATCAGCGAGGCGCAGCCCTTCAGCATGGTCTTTGGACACATGGCGCCGAAGCAGTGCAATATTCGCATTTACGAAGGAAAGACGGGGACCTGGGCGGAGTTTCATGAGAAGTGATGAATGGGGGCGCTGAGTTCTCAAAGGCATTGCTCACACCACGCTCGCTTGCGCTCGCGGGGCGGACGAGGCGTCCGCCCCTACACGTACAATGTCTCCCTCGACATTCTTATGAGCTGCAGACAACAACCTGCATTGAGCCTCTTTGCCATCGGGCTGCTAGGGCTGGGTGGATTGGCTCTCGGGTACGGCGATTTCGCGCTGGTGTGGCAGCCGGTTCCCGCGTGGCTGCCGGCGCGGACGGCGGTGGCGTATGCGTCCGGAGTTCTAATGATCCTTCTAGGATTGGGGCTCCTGGTAGCGCCAGTCCGGAAGTGGGCGGTACGGGTTCTTCTTCCGTATCTATTCTTGTGGGCTTTGCTTAAGGTGCCGGACGTCGTTAGCAAGCCGGGTACGGAAGGTTCCTGGCTCGGTCTGGGTGAACTGACGCTTCTGCTGGCAGGAGGATGGACGCTGTTCGCGGTGTTTGGTGACATTCCGAGTGAATCACCTTTTGGCTTCCTTGCAGGCGGACGAGGAGTCCAGGCTGCCAGCTATCTGTTTGCGGTTTCGATCGTGCCGATCGGGCTATCGCATATCGTCTATGTGGATGCGACGGCTGGATTCGTGCCGCACTGGCTGCCAGCCCCCCGCGCGTGGGCGTACCTCACCGGAGCCGGACAAATTGCCAGCGGGCTGGGAGTGTTGTTCAACGTGCTGCCACGACTTGCCGCCTGGGCGGAAGCCGGACAAATCACTGTTTACACTTTGCTGGTGTGGCTGCCTGCGCTACTGACGGCTCCGACGCGACTCAACCGAACTGCGTTCGCCATCTCGTGGATCTTTGGGGCGGCAGCCTGGGTGGTGGCGCAAAACATGGCGGGTGAGCACAGAGCAGAGTCGCTACCGAAATCTGCTGCTTCGGCCGACCCTATTAGTAGTACGTTAAGGTGCGTTTGATGGTGGAAGGGGACTGAAAGTTTTCGTCTGGGCTTGAGCGATAGGCGGTTGTCTTCTCGGTCCAGTTCCCGTGCTCATCGTACTGATACGAGTATCGGACTTCTGAGTACGGCGACCGCCCCGCGTGACGGGGCATTCCGTCCGCAGTGGGTATTTCTGTGCTCCGCGTTATTTCCGAGTCGACATCGCCGTGCTCGTTGTAGGTGGTGTCAATTTCGTGCTGCTGGTTGAAAATCCGACGGCTGGTGTGCGAGACGCGGCCCTGGGCGTCGTAGGCGTAACTGAGCGTGTACGCTTCCGTGTGCCCGCCCATCAGTTTTGGCAACTCGGCTTGCAGGAGTGTCGCAAGCTGTTCGGAGGAGAGGCCGGACTCCTGCAGGATCCTTTCGTGAGCCTCGGGAGCAATCATGGGCGCGAAGTTGTCATGGAATTGCTTTTCGGCCGTAACTCTCCCTTGTGAGTCATAGGTGCGGGTGGCGTGCATCACCAACTCGCCTTTGGCATCACGCACCTCGACTTCGGTAGGGCGATCATGTTCGTCGTAGATGGTGGTCGCGGTTCCGCCGCCGGGAAGGTTGGGGGGCAGGTCCAACGCTTCGAATGGTCCGAGGCCGCTGGCCGTGTTCGGACGGTAATCCGCAGCGGTCGAGTTGACGGTGCTGGTCTTTCTTCCCTGCTGGTCGTAGTGGAACGAGATTGGCTGAGACAAGATGGAGACCTTGCCCTGACTGTCCGGGACGATTTTCTGAAGTCTGCCCTGATCGTCATAGATGTAAGAAGTTTTCGTTACCGTTTTTCTCTCGACGCCAGAAACGACTTTCAGGAGTTGACCAGAAGGCGAGTACTCAGAGCGCGTAATCCACGATGCGCCATCCGATTGAAGAATACGAGTGCTGATCTCGCGGCCGTCCCGGTCGAATTCAGTCGTGTTTTCGGAGCGAAGGTCGGTGTGAACGTCGGGCATTGCGGGAGGCGTCGTCTCCTCTTTGCACGACCTCACTGGGCCTCGCAGGACTTGGTGAGCACGGTCGCGGGACATGGGATACTCCTGGGGCGATGGGTCTGCGCTGAAATCCCACCTGTGAATAGCAAAAACGCCAGAGTGGCGCATGAAGTCGCATTCCGGATACGCATCACGGCACCGCGAAGATGAGTTGTTAGGGGAAGAGTAAAACTTAGGGGAAAAAATTGAAAGGGCCGTGACATTGGTTATGCTCTAGCCGCCAGCTCCTGCGAGGGAGCCAACAACGTGGAAGCATGTACCGTCACGACCCCTTGATGCGATCACTGCTTTCGCAGTTCCGAACCCCGACTGAACCTCGCAGATCCGTCGGTTTTTTCAGGTCCGGTCGCCTTGCGAGTCGCCTCGCCTGGCTGATCACTCAGTCTACTTCGGACTGGCTCGTTTTATTGTGCCAACCCTTTCGACCGTCGACGTAGGCAAAGTTACCAGAGTAATGAAAAAAGTCAACGCAAACTATTGGTGCAGTCCACAGCCGGAGTACTGTGAAAATTGAAAAATGCAAATGGTTGTAAAGCAGAACCTTAGATTTGACCGGAATTAATACGGACGGCTTTTACACAATAAAATCCACAATGGGTGTAGCAACTACAAAGCCATGAAAGCGAACCAAATAATCGTCTTGACGGTGAAGTAAGCATGGCGCATCTTGCAGATATCGGAGTTCCTACTCTTTCTGTGCCAAACCATGGCGAGACAGGGTGGATCACGCAGCAGAGTGAATCGAGAAAGCCCGAAGTGACGGAACTGGTGGCCTATGTGGACGGCGGATGCCTGGGGAACCCGGGGCCGTCGGGCATTGGGGTGGTGATCAGCGGGCTAGCCGGGGGACCGGTGCGCATCGCCAAGTGGATCGGGAACCAGGACAACAACGTCGCCGAGTACGCGGCCTTGATGGAGGCTCTGCAGTACGCGGTCGCGCTCAAGGCGCGGAAACTGCACGTCTACTCCGATTCCCAAGTGATGGTGCGGCAGATGACCGGGGAGTACGAGTGCCGCAGCCCGCGGCTGTATTCGCTGCATTGGACGTGTAGGAAACTGGCGCGCTCGTTGAAGTTCTCCATTTCGCATGTGCGGCGTGAGTTCAACGTGGAGGCGAACCGATTGGCGCAGTCGGCGCTGAAGCGGCGGAAGAAGGGGTAGGGAGTTTCGAGTTTCAGGTTTCCCAGTTTCCGGTCTCACGTTTGACGTTTCGAGTTTTGCTTTCAGGCTGAACCGCGTCAGTTTACGTGCTCGGGGCAGGGGCGCTTAGCGTTTGCACTTTTAGAGTCGACCTTTTGCGCTACCGGAATCTTGACAGCTTGGTAGGCGGGGGCGAGACTCCAAGCACGTACTCCTTTACAGTTTGCAGCGAAAAATTTTGGGCCGGGAGTTGAAAGATTGCAGCAGAATTCTCAAACACCGAACCCACAGTCGGTTTCTGCAGCATTGTCGCTGGCGCGGGCGGGAGCTTCCGTTCCGGCGTGGCCTAGTATTCGCGGAGAAGATGTAGGACGTTCTCTGGCTGAAATGGCCCAGCGCGATCTGGATGCGGCGTTGCAACTGTTAGCGGATCGCGCACAATTCATTACTGGAGCGAGCGGGGCGGCCATCGCCCTGAAGCGGCAGGGGATGAGTGACATGTTGTGCCGAGCCAGCGCCGGCTCGAATGCTCCGGCGCTGGGCGCGCTGCTTTCTACCGAGTTTGGACTCTCGGGGGAGAGCGTGCGCACGAGGCAGGTTCTGCGGTGTGACGATGCGGAGCGGGATGCACGCGTGAATCACGAGGTCTGCCGGCAATTGGGGATCGCTTCGGTCGTGGTCATGCCGGTGGTGCACGATGAGGAAGTGTTAGGCGTCTTCGAACTTTTCTCAGGGAAGAGGAACGCGTTTGGCGAGCGCGATCTCTCCGCGGTGCAGCGTTTGGGGCAGATGGTTGAGACTGCGGTTCAGCTTGCGCACGTCACCGAAAGCTTACCGGAAAAGTTGAGGGGCGAGGACAGTCCCGCCGGTCTTGCGCAAAGTTCGAGTGTTGCCGACCAGAATCTCGATGATGAGATTCTTGAGGTTGAGGGGGAGGAGGCTGCAGGAAAGGAACAGTCCGCGGTTCCGGCTAGCGCTGGGCTAAGAGCAGCGGCAATTGAATCTGCTAAGACGGTCGAGCAGAGTTTGAGTACGCCTGTCTTGCCGAGTACCCAGAAAGCTGGGGACGAAGCATCGCGCAATCAGGAGGCGGTCACGGCGAGCTCGTCCAGCGAGGGAAAGGTCTTCGAGGCGGCACCGCTTGCGGCCTCAGACCTTGCGACCAACGTGACTACGGCCGGGGTGGTGCAGGACAACGTTTCGAATACGGCAAAGCCGATGTTTTGGTCTGCGGCCGAGACTGTCGCTGCGCCGGAGAATTCAGGGGACAGCGATCAGAGTCATGTTCCGCCGGTGCTGCGTGGGCTGCGGAAGTGCGAGGCTTGCGGCTTCCCGATTTCGGGAGGGCGGGTGCTGTGTGTGGAATGCGAAGAAAAGAAATGGCGCGGACAGTTGAGGCGTCCGCAACCCATGCCGACTGGAGCCATTGCGGGGAGTTCGCCAGCCCAGAGAGCGCCGGAGAAAGCCGCCGCAGCTCGGACGCAGGTAACTTCAACCGTAGTTTCGGCAACAGCGGAGGTTGCGGCTGCTCAGCGGGGCTCGTCTCCTGCTGTGCCCGAATCCCAGTTCTCGCAAAATCGGCGAGAAGTGGGGCAACCAACGCTGTCAAGTACGAATGTTGCTGCTCCCGAAAAGCAGGCGTCCGCGGCCGCTTCCAGCGTGGTACAGAATGCGGCTCCTAGTTTCGTTTTCAGCGGGGGGCTGGAGGACTCGCCGTCTTGGATTTCGGCGAACAAGTACGTCATTGGGGCGCTTGCTCTGCTGGGTGCCTCCATCGCAGCGTTCTTGCTGTTTCGATAGGCACATCCGGGTCCGCATATTCCCAAGTCCGGGAACCCGCAAACTTGATGTGTCAATGCAGGGGAACCCTTGGAAAGCCTTGACAATAAGGGCAACTCTGCTAAAGTGCCAAAGAGGTTTTTGATCCCGCTTCGCAGGTGCCCAGGATATGAAAAACGTATACGAAGTTTTGCGGCAGAAAGAGATGGAGTTGACCCGTCTGGAGAAAGAGGTGGAGGCCCTGCGGCTGGTGGCTCCGCTGCTGTCGGAGGAGAAAGAGAACGCTGCGGAAGCGGCCAAGAACGCGCTACCCACGGCAGTGAATGGACCGCAGGCGCCCAGGATTTCTGTTCCGGCGTCTCCGTCGATGCCGGCACCACAGCCGGTGCGCGCCGCCGGTTGGGACGATACCGCGAAACGCTGGCCGTAGATCTCAGTCGCTGGACGTGAGTTGCTGGACACTGGCGTGACGTGTGGAAGTTCTTGCAGCCCGGGATTGGGTCCCGGGCTGTCGTGTTTTTATGGTGGGGAGTCTATCGTCCTGCGATTTCGCGCAAGGCTGAAAGGAAGGCATCGACCTCTTCGACGGTGTTGTAGTGCACGAGGCCGATGCGCAGGAAGCCTCCGGATTTTTCCACGTCGAAGTGCTCGGTGACGCTGATGGCATAGTAGTTGCCGTCCCAGGTGAAAAAGCCGCGCTCGCCCAGTTGGGTGGCGAGTTCGAGCGGGGTGAATCCGTCGATGCGAACGGCAAAGGTGGCGCAGCGCTGGTCGAAGCGGGCTGGGTCCGTGATGCCGTAGATTTTCAAGCCAGGGATTTGCTTCAGGCCGCTCGCCATGCGTTTGAGCAGGATACGCTCGTGCTCGTGGATGGCGGCATAGGCGGACTCGATGGCGGCGCGGCGTCCGGAATTCCCACTCTTCGCGGCGCCGGAATGCTGGGGCATACTGCCGCCTAATGAGGCGATGTATTCAACGCACGCTGTGATGCCGGCGATGCATTCGTGATTGAGCGTGCCCCATTCCCAGCAGTTCGGGATTGCGTTGGTATTGGGACGGACCTTGTAGGGAGGAATGCGTTGCAGGTGCTCGCGTTTTCCGTAGAGGACTCCCATATGCGGGCCGAAGAATTTATAGGTGGAGCAGGCGAGGAAATCGCAGTCCAATGCGGCGACATCGATCAGGCCGTGCGGTCCGTAGTGAACCGCATCGATGTAGGCGAGGGCTCCGGCGCGATGGGCGAGGCGGATGATTTCTTTTACTGGATTGATGGTGCCGACGGCATTCGAGGCGTATCCGACCGCGACCAGTTTTGTGTTCTTGTTCAGTTTGCTGGCGAGATCCTGCATGTCGAGAGTGCAGTCTTCGTCACGAAAGTCGACCCAGCGCACGGTGACTCCGCGATCTTCGGCCATGAGCAGCCACGGGGAGACGTTGGCGTCGTGATCGAGGCGGGTGAGGAGGATTTCGTCTCCGGGCTTGAGTTCGCGGCCGATGGCGCGCGACATCGCGAACGTGAGCGTCGTCATGTTGGGGCCGAAGATGACTTCTTCGGCGGCGCAGTGCAGGAAGTCGGCCATGGCAGCACGGGCTTCGCTGATCATGGCGTCGGTGCGGCGACTGGTGGTGTAGGCTCCGCCGGTGTTGGCATTGTCGTGGCGCAGGTAATTGGAGATGGCGTCGATCACGCGCTGCGGCAACTGCGTTCCGCCGGGGCCGTCGAGGAAGACGGCGGGACGGCCGTTCACGCTCTGCGACAAGGACGGGAATTGGGAGCGGATGCGGGTTAGGTCGAGGGCGGGAGCGGCAAGTTGGTCGGAGGTCGGCATAGGGTTCTTCTATTCTTATCATTGTTCCAGGGCTGGGGCGAGATGCGGTTCGCTGCCGGCGAGCGCAGCGGCGTTTGAGGGCTGGCATTGCGCGCTTTGCTCGCAACCCCGGTCGAGGGCGTCCGGGGCTACACAACCATTCGGCTACACAACATTCCGCTACACAACTGCTCTTATGAAATCTGCTAGCAGGCCATAGGCGGTGGCGTAGAGGCCTGGGTTTTCTTCTGTGATGGCCAAGCCGGGGAAGATGTCGGTTTCGAAATAGATGTAAGAGGACGTTCCCGCGATTCGTGCCATGGGCTGAGTGCTCATTACTTTTTCTGGTTTGACGCTGGCTTTTACTCCATCCGGGGTGCGTTGGGCGCGGCACACCAGTTTGAAGGGCCATCCGTCGCGGCGGGCGTTGCGTAGCGCTTGCGGGGTCAGATCGCGGATACCGTCGCGCTCGATTTGATCGAGGCGGATTGGAACGTCCATCAGAACGGTGACAAGCGCTGCCGTTTTTACGGCCGCGTCCCAGCCGTCGATGTCGTGGGTGGCGTCGGTCTCGGCGATTCCCAGTCGCTGCGCTTTTTTCAGGGCCTCGTCGAAACTCAGGCCTTGCTCCATTTCGCTGAGGATTACATTCGTGGTGGAATTCAGAATGCCGTGAAAGCCCTGCAGGTGGATCGCCGGGAGTTGGTCGAAGAAGGAGAAGATGGGGACGCCGTCCATCACGGTGGATTCGAAGAGAAAGCGCTTGCCTTGCCGGGCGGCCAGATCGCGGAGTTCGCGGTAGGCGTGCACGATGGTGCCTTTGTTGGCGGTGATGGCATGAGCTCCATGTTCGAGAGCGGCGCGGATGTAATCGACGGCGGGTTGGCCGTTCTCCACATTCAGAGAGGTGGCTTCGAAGAGGACGTCTGCTTTGGCGGCGTCGAGCCAGGAGCGAATTTCGGTGATGTTCGCATGCGATTTCAGAGCCGGGGTGCCTGCGCGGCATAGCTGCGAAAGCTCGAACCCTTCAGGATCGACGGTCCATCCCAGGCGACGGGAGGCTACGCCGGTAATGCGGAAAGCGATTCCGTAACGATCGCGCAGTTCGGCGGCGCGATCGGCTAGCAGCTGCGCCAGCGTGCGATTGACGTTGCCGAAACCGAGAAAGCAGACGTTGTGGGGGCGGATGGCGAAGTCCTTGGGATCAGTTTCGGGTTTGAAGTTTCGAGTTTCCTGTTTCAACTTTCAAACTGTGAGGCTCGCAAGATGAACCTGTCGTAACGCGCAAAGATTTGCGAAACCCCGCGGCACTCGGAACTTGCAGGACCCGAAACTAGAAACTCGAAACCTGAAACCTGAAACCTGAAACTAACTTATCCCATCACGGTCGTGTGTTCGGGCTTGATTTTGTAGAGGACTCTTACTTCGCCGGGCTGGCCGTAGGGATATTTATCCACGCCTAGATATTTTTTGGCCATTTTGTGGATGTGTTCGCCGGCGCCTTCTTCGGTGATTTCAACTACGCGGCCGCGAATTTCCAGATAACGATAGGGATTTTCCGGATCGATGATGGCGAGGGATACGCGCGGATCGCGCCTTACATTCTTGTCTTTTTGCCGTCCCCGGGCGGAGTTGAAGATGACGTGGTCGCCGTCGAAGTCGCACCACACGGGAGTGACTTGCGGGCGGCCGTCGGGCATGAGAGTGGCGAGGCTGGCGAAGGCGCGCTTCTGGAAAAGATCTTTGTACTTCTCGGGGATGGCTTGCGACATGAATTCCTCCAAGAATTGAACCGCTGGGAAATTATAGAACGCGGGCGAGACTACGCGGCAGTTACGTTGCGTTTGGAGGGCGCGGGGTTTGCCTGGAAGGTTGAGATTCTCCGACGTGCCCATTGTTTTCCTGCGGCGCAACGGCGATCAGGTTCGCCGTGCGTTCCGCTCGCCTTCCGCTTCGCGAGGGGCCGTCCCTACTTGGGCTGTGCCACTCTCGGCAAGAGTGCTTTCAGGAGCGCTTCGAAGGTGGTTCTCACGCGTTCTCCGGTTTCCATTACTTCGGCGTGGGAGAGAGGTTGATCGAGGATTCCTGCGGCCATATTGGTGACGCAGGAGATTGCCAGCACGTTCAATCCCATGTGGCGGGCGGCGATTACTTCCGCCACGGTGGACATTCCCACCAGGTCGGCGCCGATGCGGCGGAGATGGTCGATCTCCGCGGGGGTTTCGTAGCTGGGGCCCAACAGCGCGGCGTAGATTCCCTCGTGCAACATGATTCCGAGCTTGGCGGCCTCTTCGCGGGCGATCTCGCGATAGGCGCGCGAGTAGGTGTGGGTCATGTCGGGGAAGCGAAGTCCGAAGCGCTCGTCGTTCGGGCCGACCAGCGGATTCGTTCCCTGCAGATTGATGTGGTCTTTGATCAGAACCAGCGCGCCCTGCGAGTAGCCGAGGTTAATGCCTCCGGCGGCGTTGGTGAGGATCACGGATTTGATTCCCATACGCGCGAACACGCGGATGGGGAAGGCGACTTGCTGCGCGGAGTATCCCTCGTACTGGTGGACGCGGCCCTGCATAGCGGCGACTGGCACCGAGCCGGCGTTGCCGATGACGAGGCGGCCGGCGTGTCCGATGGCTGTGGATTGGGGAAAGGATGGGATCTCGGAGTAGGGAATTTTTGTCGCGTCAGTGAGAGAGTCGGCGAAGGCGCCGAGGCCGGAGCCGAGGACGAGGCCGACTTTCGGGCGGAGCCCAGTGCGTTGCAGAATTGTTTGTGCAGCGGTGTCGGCAAGCGTGAATTGGTCGGTCATTCGTGATGAGGTACGGCTCGATCAGATCATTGCGGGCTGCGCGCGCAAGCCCGGACGAGGCGTCCGGGGCAACATTTTAGAGATCGCCGTCGGCTAGATTGCGGCCGTGGCCGTTTTTGTCCAGCCAATCATACAGAAATGTCTGATAGAGGTAGGAGGCGACGATTTCTTCGCCGAGTTCGTGGGTGTCGGTGCAGATGAAGGGCAGGCGCAGGCCGGTGAGCACGGCGAGGAGCGATTGCGTGATGCGGTTGGGATTGGCGGCGCGGTAGGGATATTCGGATTTGATTTCGGTCAGGGAGGACGTGACTACGAGCAGGCTGTGCGGAAGGTCGGCCATGCGGCGCAGGCGTTTGATGAAGACGGCGCGATTGGTGGTGAAGGAGCAGATCAGGTCGGCGAGGTCTTTGCGCTCCACAGTGCAGGTGTCTTCCATGCCTTGAATCGAATAATCGCCGAGTGCCAGAGCGCGGCGGTCGATTTTTGCGAACCATCCTTTGAAGCGGCGGAAGGAGAACGGGTTCTGCTCGCGGGTATCGATGATCGCAGTGGGGAGCGGAGTGCGGAGTTGCGTCCCGCCACGCTCGGGAATCACCGGGAGCGGCGGATGCGGGACTGGCGCGGTGAGCGTTGTCCAGGCTAGCGGGGATGGGATTAAGGTGCGTTTGCGCGGCATCTGAATTGGCCTTGGAGCATTGTAATTGCTGGTTTGCAGAGCGTAGCGGGTAGAGACGTAGCTTGCAACAGCTGTACGACAGGGACTCTGGTAGATTGTTTTGGTATGCCGGTGCAGGTTGCGTCCAGGCGCGGTTTTGCCAGCGATAATAATGCGGGAGTTCATCCGGAAATTCTTGAGGCGATCGTGCGCGCCAACCAGGGACATGTGCGCGCTTATGGCGATGACGATTACACACGCGCGGCCATGGCGAAATTTGAAGAGCATTTTGGATCCGGGATCGAGGTGTTCTTTACCTTTAATGGAACCGGGGCCAACGTCCTCGGGCTACAGGCACTGAACCGCCCATATCATGCGATTTTGTGCAGTGATTATGCCCACATCTACACCGATGAATGTGGCGCTCCGGAGAAACATACGGGATGCAAGCTGATTCCACTGCCGCAACAGGATGGGAAGATCACCGTGGAGCAAGTGCGGCATGCGTATCACGGGATCGGCGACCAGCATCACGTGCAACCGCGGGTGGTCTCGATCACGCAATCGACGGAGATGGGGACTGTTTATCAACCTGGGGAGATTCGCGCGTTGGCGGATTTCGCGCATCAGCACGACATGTTTCTGCACATGGATGGGGCGCGCATTGCGAACGCTGCCGTCTCGCTGGACCAGAGTTTGCGGGAGGCGACTCGCGATCTGGGCGTCGATGTGCTCACCTTTGGCGGCACGAAAAATGGAATGATGGGCGGCGAGGCGGTGGTTTTCTTCCGCCCGGGCTTGAGCCAGGACTTTCTATTCCTGCGGAAGCAGGGCATGCAATTGAATTCGAAAATGCGGTTTGTGGCGGTACAGTTTGAGGCGCTGCTGAGCTATGACTTGTGGCGGCGCAGCGCGGAGCATGCCAATCGCATGGCGCGGCTTCTGGAACAGGAGTTGCGGCAATCTTCGCAGGTCCGGATCGTGTGGCCGGTGGAGGCGAATGGAGTCTTTGCGCAGATTCCGCGGGCCGCGATTGCCAAGATCATGGAACGATATTTTTATTATCCGTGGATCGAGGACGAGTGCATTGTGCGCTGGATGTGTTCGTTCGATACGACAGAAGAGGATGTGCGGGAGTTTGCTTCGTTTGTGGCAGAGTCAGTAAAGGGATGAAGCCAGCGCTGTATCCGCCTATTGCTTTTCGCTTTAGTATTGAATAAAGTGACGAATTCCCGCCGTAGTGTGCATCTCCAGCCGCTCGGTCCCAGGAGTTACTGATGATTCGGAAGTGGTTTGGTCTTGCCGCCCTGATGCTGACAGCAACGACTCTGCTGAGCCTCGCGAGTTGCGCGCGCAGTCAGAAGCTTGTGGGGCTCTCGGTCACGCCGGCGACGGCTACCTTCGGCGGAGTGGGAGCGCAGTTGCAGTTCAAGGCCATCGGCACGTACATCCATCCTCCGGAGAATAAGGATGTCACGCAGCAGGCGAAATGGTCAATTGACTCGCAGCACCTGGTGACCATCGATGCTCCGGGACTGGTCACTGCCATCAGCGATTGCGGCACCGGCAACGTGATGGCGAGTATCCAGGAGGGAGGCAACTACGTTTTCGGTACGGCCTTCGTCTCGGCTGCGGGCGTGGGAACCGGCACCTGTACGCAGGCGAGCCTGACCGTCGCGGTGTCGGGGAGTGGCACGGTCGCCAGTTCGCCCGCAGGCATTACGTGTCCGGGCACATGTACAGCCGCATTTCCTTTGGATTCCACTGTGGTGCTGACCGGCGCCCCCGGGGCCGGTGCCAGCAGTGTGACATGGACCTCGGATGCGGGAGGCCTCGGATGTTCCAACTCCACTGCAACCACCTGCCGCGTCACGCTTGATGCCAACGCCAGCATTACGGCAACATTCCAGTAAGCTGCTTACTCAGGGTCGCTGAGCAACTTGCCCAACGTGGGCTTGTGCTTTTCCGGCTTTTTCTTTTTCTCAATCACAATCTTTTCGGCGGGAGGCGCGCCTACGCGCTCGCGGGCCAGTTCCTTGACCGCGGTTACAGCGCGAAACGGCTTTCGTTTGTTCTTGCTGGGCATGTTAGAGTGCCTATCCGCTCAAGGCTAAGATGGCGATCTATGCAGAAAAGCTGATGTTATGGCGGTCCGATGTGGGTTAGTATGCAATAATTTGTAACATGGAAGAGAGAGATTTTTTTGACGAGAAGCAGGAAAAGAAGGCGGCCTCGCTGAATTGTCCGCATTGTCATCAGCAAGCGGAGTACGAGGTAACTTGGATCGTGCGCACGAAAAAGCGGCAGCTTCCGGGACGTGCCGACGAGCGCGACCGGGCGCGCTTCGCTAAGTTCCGATCGTACATGGTGCGGAAAGACGACATGATGGCTTGCAAGAATATGCGATGCCGGAAACGGTTTGAGATTTCGGGACAGTCGACCGTGCTCACTGAATAGGTAAGGCCCGACTCGCTACGTGTTAATGCGCCCTAAGAGGGCCCTCTTCGCCGGTTCACTCAAAAACGCCACCCGAAACGTCGCAACTGCGCGACGTTTAGAATGGGGCACCCTCAAAATCGGGCACCCTGGATAGGATCTCGCCCACACGTTTCAATCCAAACTTCTGTCCTTCCCGTTCGGCGAACGCGATGATTTCTTCTTCGCGGTCCGGCGGCAATGGGCGGCGTTTATAGGCTGACAGAAGTTCTTCGACCCGCTGGTTGGCGCGGTCGAGGATGCCTCCACCGTTCATCTGCGGAAGGCCACGGTCGATTACTGACGAAGGGAAGTGCTGCTCCTGGCGGAACAGAGCGCGGGTTTCCTTGAGTTTCAGGAAGTCGCCTGCCAAGCCGGTTTGCGTGAACATGGCGGTGGCCAGAGAAGCTCCTCGGGGTTCGATGCCTTGGAGTAAACGCTGCGCGGAGGCGATCGCCTCGGCATCGATAACTAGTTTTTCGATGCTGTGACAGGCGAGAAAATCGAGCATGCCGGCGCCGGAGATCATGTTGATTCCGGCCAGCGCGCCCAGTACTGCTGACATGCCGCTTTCCATTTCCACTTGGGCGTCGATCACGCGGCCATCCCCGGCCACCATGTAGGCGTGCGTGGGAAGGCCGAGATATTTCCCGACCTCGGCGCAGGCGACATCGAGCATGGCGGTTTCGATCGCGCCCATGGGCGTCTTGCCGCTGCGCATATCGAAGATCGCCGGCGCGGCTCCCCAGACGATGGGAGCGCCCGGTTGCGCCAGTTGATGGATGACAATTCCGCTGATGCATTCGGCGGCGTGCTGCACCACCGAGCCGGCCAGAGTCACGGGAGCCGTGGCACCGGCTAATGGCATGCTGACAATTTCCGCGGGAATTCCGGCGCGCGCCAGATCAACCAGATTTTGCGACGCGAACTCGGACCAATTCAGGGGCGGGGACGGGCACACATCGAAAATGGCGCGAGGGTTCCGGCGCAAAGCTTCGCGCCCGCCACTTTCAATCGCGAGCAGGTCGATCAGCGTGTGCAGGCTGTAGGCTGAGAATGCTCCGGTGACGACGGGCTTCTCCGAATACCACAGCACCAGAAGAAGGCGGTACCAATCGCCGATTTCGGGCGGGACATCGTTGCAGACCATCGCCGTCGACTGGGCGGCGAATTGGGGAAGCACCTCGGCGACGTGAATCAGCCGCACGAGGTCTGGAGTCATTGCCGGCCTTGGTTGCTGGGTTTGGGGGTCGAGTATGTTCAGGCAGGACGAGCCGGGATCGAAGTGGACGTGATTTCCGCCGTAATGCACGGCGGGGCGGCCGTTGCGATCGTAGAGGAAGAATTCGCGCGGGACGGATTGCAGGGCAGTGCGGGCTAGCGGCTCGGGGATGTGCGCCACGCCATCTTTAACCGGAATGCCGACGCCGCGCAGCAGGTCTTCTACGTAGGGCGCGACCCTGACGCCGGGGTCTTTGATGAGCTGGAATGCTTCGGCGAGGATGCGTTCGATCAACGCGTTGTCGAGCATTTCAAATTTTGGTCTCATAATGTTTCCGCATGTCTCACGTAGGAACGGACCCATTGGTCCGTTCCGCGAAGCGAGCGTGCCTGGGCAACCTCTCCGGAGGATGCGTCCGGAGCTACACAACCTTCCCCGAACCAATGGGTTCGGGGGTACGTGGTCCGGTTTTCTGATTCATCAGCTCGCGGGCCAGCGCGACTGCGCTCATGGCATCTTTCGCGTAGCCATCGGCGCCGATCTCTTCTGCCCAGCGACGCGTCACGGGAGCGCCTCCTACCATTACTTTGACTTGAGCACGGATGCCGGAGCGCTCCAGGGCTTCGATCACCGTCTTCTGGTTGCGCATGGTGGTGGTCAGAAGCGCTGAAACGCCGACGATGTCTGCGCTGAGTTCCTGGGCTTTGGCGGCGAATTTCTCTCCCGAGATGTCGGCTCCGAGATCATGGACCTGAAATCCATGAGCGGTCAGCAGCGTGCCGACCAGGATCTTGCCGATCTCGTGGATGTCCCCCTTGGTGGTTCCCAAGACCACGACCCCAGACGTAGGACGATCAGCCCCTAGCTTCTTGAGTTCGGGATCGAGCACGGCCATGGCGGCTCGCATGGCTTCAGCGGAGGCCATCATGTCGGGGAGAAACATCTGCCCGCGAGCGAACTGCTCACCGACGTCGTGCATGCCGGGCACGTATCCGTTGTTAATGGCGTCGAGAGGTGCGGTGCCGGCGGCGATCGCCTTCCGGGCTAGATAAGTTGCGGTGTCGGGCGCGCCCGCAATAATGCTGTCGCGCATGAGCGAGAAGATATCGTCTGGCATGGAAGTACCTTCGCCATGCTGACGTGGCGGGTCGAGGCAGTCTGTGATCAGGATCACAGCGTGGTTATTTGCTTTCGCACAGGGAACAGGTTTACAAGGGTTCTCAGCAGCCCAGAAATAGGATTGGTCAGCGCCGCGATACCGGGTTCCGGGTATTTCCAGGCGCGCGCATGCGTCATTTATACTGACTGGTTTTGCCGTGCCGCCATGGCATGCATATGGAGAGACTCTCTTGAAAATCCTGGTTTGCATGAAGCAGGTGCCGCAGAAGGATGCGCCGCTGAAGCTGAACGAGTCGGGGACATGGATCCGCGAGGACGTTTCCTACGAGGTCAATGAACCCGACGCTTACGCCTTGGAAGAGGCGCTACGCCAGCGGGAGAAGCATAAGGGCGAGGTGGTGGTGATCACCAGCGGTCCGGCGCGGGCGCAGCAGGTTCTGCGCGAGGCGCTGGCCAAGGGGGCGGATCGGGCGATTCATCTGGAGGACGACAAGTTCCTCGGGCTGGATGCGTTTAATACCGCCAAGGCATTTGCGGCGGCGATCAAAGACGAGCAATTCGATCTCATCTTTACCGGCTTGCAGTCGGACGATTACGGATATGCGCAGACCGGCGTAATCCTGGCGGAGTTGTTGGGATGGCCCCACGCGACCATCATTATGCAGATTGAAAAGACAGACAGCGGGATTCGGGTGAAGAGGGAACTGGAGGCGGGATACTTCCAGTTTGTCGATATGCCTACACCGGCGGTGCTGACGATCCAGTCAGGGATTAACAAGTTGCGTTATGCCACGCTGATTGGAATCAAGCAGGCGAAGAACAAGCCTCTCCGGAAGGTTCCGCTGGGCGAGGTGCAGGCGGCGCTGGG
>JAICJP010000398.1 GCA_025928375.1 Candidatus Sulfotelmatobacter sp. | reverse complement strand
GGAGACGCAGATTTATGGATATCGCTTCGGCTCGGCGGCGTATCTGACGGATCACAGCGAGATCCCCGATTCCTCTTTGCGCCAGCTGCAGGGCCTGGACATATTGTTTTTGGATGCGCTGCGCCATAAGCCGCATCCCACGCACTCCACGGTGAAGAATTCTCTGCAGACGGTCGAGCGTCTGAAGCCGAAGCGGGCATTCTTTACGCACATTTGCCACGACCTGGGTCACGAAGCCACCAATGCCACGCTGCCCAAGCATGTTCGGCTGGCGCATGATGGATTGAAGCTGGAGTTTGAGATCTGAATTGTTGATTGATGATGGTTGAGTGTTGAAGCAGGATTCGGGCACATCCGGAACACTCAAAGATCAACAATCAACAATTTTCTTTTCTATGGACGTGTTTCGCAAAGTCGAAGAGGTGCCGCCGAATTTCGGACCCGCGTATGTCAGCGTGGGGAATTTCGACGGGGTGCATCGCGCCCATGCCCATGTGTTGGGTGAGATCGTATCGCGCGCGCGGGCCAACCGCGGGAAAGCCGTGGCGGTGACGTTTGAGCCCCATCCCGCGAGAATTCTGAAGCCGGAGTCGGGGTTGAAGCTGCTTACGCCTCTAGCGGAAAAGCTGCGCTGGTTGCAGGGTACCGGGATCGACGCGGCGCTGGTACTTCCCTTTGGGCGCGATTTGTCGCTGATGACCCCGCGCCAGTTTGCCGAACGCATCCTGCGCAAAGGACTGCACGCCCGCGAGGTGCACGAGGGCTTCAACTTCCGCTTCGGGCACAAGGCTGCTGGGGACGTGACTCTGCTCGCCGAGTTGGGGCGGGAGATGGGATTTGAGGTGAAGGTTTATCCCGAGATGAGCCTTCGCGGCGAAACCGTCTCCAGCACGCAGATTCGCAAGTTGATTGCCGCCGGCCGCGTGAGCCGCGCCCGACATCTGCTGGCCCGTCCGTTTTGCATCCTGGGTGTGCCGGGGCGAGGCCGCGGATATGGATCGAAGTACACGGTTCCAACCATTAACCTGGCGCGTTACGAAGAGCTTGTACCCAAGGATGGCGTTTACATCACGTGGACGCGGGTGGCAGCGGAGCGCTTTGATTCCGTGACCAACGTAGGCAATCGTCCCACGTTCGGGGCGGAGTTGTTCGCCATTGAGACCCACCTCTTGAATTTTCATCCCATCGAACTGACCCCGGACACCGAAGTGGAGATTTGTTTTCTGGAGAGGTTGCGGGATGAAATCAAGTTTCCCTCCGTCGACGCGCTACGCGAGCAGATTGCCAGGGATGTGAAGAAGGCAAGACGGTATTTCCATCTGTTGAGCACAATGGTCCGCATGTAGGGACGGCCTCTTGGGCTGGCCCGGTTTACGTAGGGATAGCCGCCACGGCTGTCCGGGTCGAGCGAAGCTCGACAGTGCGGCGTCACCTGAGCGCGGCTGCACACCCTGCTACAATCCCGCGGGATTTCCGTTTTTCGCCATGGCCATCGGCCCATTCGAAGTCATCCGCTTAGCGACTCCCGGCCAGCGCCGAACGCTGCTAGCCGCTTCCATGGGCTGGGCACTCGATGCCTTCGACGCGATGCTCTATTCCCTCGTGCTCGCCATGCTCATGCGCGATCTGGCGATGAGCAAGACTACGGCGGGATCGCTGGGCACGTTGACCCTGCTGGCCTCAGGAATTGGCGGCGTGTTTTTCGGCTTTGTGGCCGACCGCATCGGACGCAAGCACGCACTGATGGCCAGCATTCTCACTTACTCGGTGTGCTCGTTCGCTTCCGGATTGGCCACCAGCATTGCGATGCTGGCGGGCGCGCGGTTCCTGCTGGGATTGGGCATGGGCGGCGAGTGGAATACCGGCGCCGCGCTGGTTGCCGAGAGTTGGCCAACAGAACTAAGGGCGAAAGCGCTGTCCATCGTGCAGAGTTCATGGGCTCTGGGATTCGCGGCCGCGGCGCTGGTGGCCGGGCCCGTGTCGCGGTATTTCGGATGGCGGGCCGTGTTTTTTGTCGGGATTTTGCCGGCGCTGGTTACGTTATGGATGCAAAGGAGCGTCCCGGAATCGGAGATGTGGCAGGAGCGGAATCCAGCGGCGAAAGCGCCCAGACCGAGGTCGGAGCAGGGCCCGATTCCCGCATTCGCTTCGCTTTTCCGGCCGCCGCTGGTCAAGCATACGCTCGCCCTGTTGCTGTTCAACTTCTTCGCGATGTTTTCGTGGTGGGGGCTGTTCACGTGGCTGCCGCCTTATTTGTCGCTCCCGGTCGCACAGGGTGGACGCGGGTTCGGTGTGTTCGGCATGACCACGCTCCTGGTAGTGCTCAATTTGTGCGGGATGTTTCCCGGATACGCCAGCTTTGGTTGGGTAGCGGACCAAATCGGGAGGCGCAAAGCGTTCTTGAGTTACTGCCTGATTGCCGCCCTGCTGATTCCGCTCTATGCGGCGGCACGGTCGCAATTCGTGCTGCTCATACTGGGGACCTTGGTAGCGTTTTTCGGTACGGGAATCTTCTCCGGCTCCGGCATCATGGGCAGCGAGATCTTCCCTACCGCGGTGCGCGCGCGGGCGCTGGGCTTCACCTATAACGGGGCGCGCACCTTGAGTTCGCTGGCTCCCTTGGTGATCGGGCGGGTGGGACAACTGAAGGGATTGAGCTGGGCTTTCTATCTATGCGCGGCGGGATATTTCTTGGCTGCGCTCATGACCACGCAGTTGCCCGAGACCAAGGGAAAGACGCTGGATTGATCCCACCAGTTCTCTCGTGACCGCTGACGCGAAGCCCATCGTGCGGAAATGTTCAAATTTTTGCATACAGTAACCACGGTAACCTCGGATTCCACCGAGAATACCCTGTGTTTTCAGTGGGATGCGTACGCCATTTTTTTTGACAATGCGGGAAGGGCTGGCAGGGTACGTGCACATAGTAGAGGCGAATCAGGGCCGAACCCTGATTTCGATTCAGGAGATCCGAAACACTATGCGCGTTGTGAAAATACTTGCGCTGTTCATTCCACTCACCCTTATCGCTTCTCTGCCGGCAATGGCAGACACTTGCAACCCTTTCGCTAGCTTTACCTGCGCGAAATCCACGCCGGATAACGTGCATTTTGTCGGAACCGGAACGACAGGCCAGTCCGTAAACATTCTGCTAGGTAGCAATACCTTCAGCGTGAGCCTGGTCGGCGGAGCGGCAACCCACTTCTCTGGCGATGACCTCATCATCCTGGCTGCGGCTCCCAATGGGCTGACTGGCACGGTGAATGGTGTCTCGTTCACCTCGCTCACTACGTTTCCTGAGGGCGGTGCGCTTGGCGCCATCACGGATACCTGGGCCGGTCTGGGAATTTCCGCCGGCAACATCCAATTTGGCTATGCCAACCTGGGAGCCATTACAGGCAATCCGATTTCGATCACGGCCAGCGGCGTAGGAGCCGGAACCATCTTCTACGGTGTATTGGTGAATTCGGATGGAAAGGTTGTTTATATTACCCCGAACTCTGAAGCCGGAGTCCTGGGTGGAAACACTTCCGTGACGCCCGAACCCGCTTCCTTGACGCTGCTCGGAACCGGACTGGCTGCGGTAGCCAGCCTGGTTCGCCGCAAGTCAAAGAAAGCTTAGCTTCTTCATCTTCTCCGCCCAAGCCCTGGAGCACGTGCTCCAGGGCTTTTCTTTCGGCTCCGACTCCGGCTGCTGTTTTTGGGCAAACGACGGGGCTGCCCGAGGTATTCTTCGATTTTCTTGGTTATGGCTCTAGCTTGATCCTCAAGTCGTCGGCGATCTGCTTGCCGTGGAAGCGTCCATTCTCAATGAAAATTTCGTTGGTGCGCGATC
This sequence comes from Candidatus Sulfotelmatobacter sp., assembly GCA_025928375.1. Classification (GTDB taxonomy): domain Bacteria; phylum Acidobacteriota; class Terriglobia; order Terriglobales; family Acidobacteriaceae; genus Sulfotelmatobacter. The sequence goes on along the minus strand of JAICJP010000398.1, from coordinate 331 downwards.
CGGCCACGATGACTCCTGCGACGTAGAGCCCTTTGACATTACTCTCGAGCGAAACCGGATCGCACACGGGACGGCACTGGTCTTCAGACAGCTCGATTCCCATGCTGCGCAGGAAGTCATAATCGGGGTGGTAGCCGATCAGGGCGAGCACGAAATCATTTTTCAGCCGCACTGGGCCTGAAGGCGTGTTGATGACCACGTGATCAATGCCGATCTCCTGCACGCTGCTGTTGAAGTAGGCTTCGATCTCGCCCGCCTTGATCCGGTTTTCCAGGTCAGGCTTGATCCAATACTTTACATGCCGGTGAAGCTGCGCCTCGCGGTGAACCAG
>JAICJP010000369.1 GCA_025928375.1 Candidatus Sulfotelmatobacter sp. | reverse complement strand
TACAACAACTTCGGCGCCGACAGCGGAGGCATTCAGTTCTTCTATGCCTCCCCGGTCCATTTTCGTCAGATCGTCCTAGGCAAGAACCTTACCTACGCCGCTATCGTCGCGGTGAACACCGTTCTCGCCTGGATCGCGGTCAGGTACCTCTATGGCGCGCCCCATCTCGCGGTCACTGTGGCAACCATGGCGGGACTTCTGTTCGCTGCGCCTTTGAATTTCAGCGCCGGGAACCTGCTGTCGCTCTATTCGCCAAAGAAGCGGGACTTCTCCGCCTTCGGCAGACAGAACGCCACGCAGACGACCGTCCTGGCGAGTTTCGGGATGCAGATTGTGATTGTAGGGTTTGGAATCGGTGTGTTTGCTGTTGCCCGGTACTATCACGATCTTTGGATCGCGGTCGTGCTGTTTTTGATTCTAGCGGCAATCTCGATCTCGATCTATGTGGCAGTCCTCCGCAGCATGGATCGCCTCGCACTACAGCACCGCGAGACGCTGCTGACGGAACTATGTCGAGCGTAGGTCGAATTCACTTCTTCTAAGGATGGGCCAGGAAGCGATAGCCCACGCCCCGCACGGTGAGCAGGTGCCGCGGGTTCCCCGGATCGTCCTCGATGTAGCGCCGTAAGCGCACAATGAAGTTATCAATGGCGCGGGTATCGGTGTCCTCGTGCAGGCCCCAGACCTCCTCCAGAATTTGTTTGCGCGATACGACCTTGCCATCATTGCGGACGAGGTGGCGCAACAACTCAGACTCCATCAGCGTCAGGCGGATGGTGCTGTGCTCGGAGCGGAGTTCGAGTTCTCCGAAATCGATGGTGCGGCCGGCAAAAGAAAAGCTTCCGAAATCGTCCTCGTTGCCGGTCTCGCTTTGCCGCGCTTCTGCAGCATGCTGGCCGCGTACCCATTGGCTGCGGCGCAGCAAGCCTTGCAAGCGGGCCAACAGGATGGAGAGATCGAAGGGCTTGGGCAGGTAGTCATCAGCGCCGGAGGCGAAACCTTTCAGCACATCCTCGGGACGCCCGCGCGCAGTCAGCATCAGCACAGGGACATAATTGCGCGCCGCCCGCAGCTCCGAGACCACCGTGAACCCATCCTTGCCCGGAAGCATGATGTCGAGCACCACGGCATCGAACTTTTCCTGCTGGCCCAGCAGACACTCGGTCGCGGCCTCGCCGTCGCCGACGACCTCAGCCTGGTAGCCTTCGGCCTCCAGATTGAAGCGGAGCCCCTGCGCCAGGTGCGCCTCGTCCTCGACGACCAGCACCCGGCTCATGCGTCTGTGCTCGCTGAAGAAATGCGTGGCAATTCAATCGTCACCGTCGTCCCTCGACCCTCCCCTTCGCTGTGCGCGAAGGCTTTTCCCCCGTGCTTTTTGGCGATGGACCGCACAATGAACAGGCCCAGCCCGGTTCCCTTGATATGAGCGAGCGAGCGGCCCCCCACCCGATGAAAGCGCTTGAAGATGCGCTTTAAATCCTCCTGTGCGATGCCGACGCCTTCATCCTTCACTTTCAAGAGAACGCGTTTCTGGTCGGGAGTCTCGAGTCGCACTGCCACATCGATGTGATCGCCGGAATACTTCACGGCATTTTCGAGAACATTGGAAACTGCCGTCCGCAGATCTTCGGGACTGCCCAGAACGCGCACGCCGTTTCCATTATTGAGTGCCTGTTCGTACCGCATGGACTGAGCCGATAGATGATGGCGAGTGCGAATCGCCTCCAGGCAATCTTGCACCAGCTGGCCAAAATCGACCTCGGCTTTCTCCCGCCCGGCTCTCCTGTCACCCGCGCGTCCGGCGCGCAGCACCTGCTCGACAGTTTCGGTAAGCCGGTCGGCATCACTCAGCATGATCTTGTAGAACTCCTGCTTGCGTGCTTCCGGCAAATCGCGCCGCTGCAAGGTTTCCAGATGCAGGCGAATGGAAGCCACCGGCGTCTTCAACTCGTGGGTAACGGCGTTGATGAAGCTGTCGTGCTGCTCGCTGCGGCGCAATTCCCGCACCAAAAAAATTGTGTTCACCACCATTCCGGCAATAATCAGGGCGAAGAAGATAATGCCGAAGAACAGCAGCACTCCTTCCCGCCAGTTGAGGATGATCCAGCCAACGTTGAGCGCGACGGCCAGGGCAACCAGACCAATGCCCAGGCACAGGAAGAACACGATGGTCCCGCGGCGGCTCGTGATGCGCATGGCTTCAGAGAGATTTTACAGCTACCACCAAGGCTTCGAGACAAGGCTCTGGTGCACACCTGTGTTCGTGGGGCGGACTGAAGTGCTCCCCGCAGCGGAATTTATTGATTCGTATATAATCGTCTACTCATTGCGATTGTAACCGCCTAGTCTCTATAGGTCTGTGCTGGCCTCGTGGGATTTTCGGGGGGGGAATTCTCTTGCATTTCATTTTTCGGCGAATCGCACTCTTACTGTGCCTCTTCGCGGTTCAACGGCTCTCCGCGCAGGAGGGCTACTTCGCGAACTGGTTCAAACGAGTTAAGGAAACGCAGGCCGAACAGCCTCACTGGCTCACTCCACTGTTCACCACGACACCGCGGCTCGAAGAAGAGTTTCGTTCCGACATCGTGTGGACCCCTGTCGCGGGCGGAACCAACATGAACTACGGCGCGGGCAAGGGTCTGGAACTGATCCCGACCAAGCAAACCGAAATCATCCTCGGAGTGCCGCCCTATCAAGTTCCGCTCAAAGGATCGCACGGGTTCGGAAATATTCCGCTGCTGTTGAAGTATCGCTTTCTGACCGGGAATGAAGAGCACGGAAACTACATTATCACTGCGTTTCTAGGAGGCAGCATCCCCTACGGACGCTTCGCGTCGGAGTATGGTTCGGTCACCCCGACCCTTGCCTTCGGCAAAGGATTCCACCAGTTCGATTTCCAAAGCACTCTGGGCTGGACCATTCCCACGGGGGGCCGGCAAAAATCGGGTACTCCCGTGGCCTACAACACAGCATTCCAGTACCATGTCTTACGCAAGCTGTGGCCGGAACTGGAAGTGAACGCCACTTTCTGGCCCAACGCCAGGCTGGACGGGGATAAGCAGGTGTTTCTCTCTCCGGGACTGGTAGCAGGACGATTTCATTTGTGGGGACGTCTGGGGCTCAGTATCGGAGCAGGCGAACAGATCGCGGTGACGCATTTCCACCAGTTCAATCACGCGAAGACACTTTCGGTTCGCTTCCCTTTCTGACGATCGCAAAAGACAGTGGTATCGCATGAAGACAAAGACAAATCGAGCTCCCGCTGGTGAGACTCTCCTTCGTCCGCGGGATGCCGCTGTGCAACTGCAGATCAGCTATCCCACGATCAAGCAGTGGATCTACCATCGCAAGCTGAAGGCGGTAAAAACGCCCGGCGGCCATTACCGCATTCCGCAATCTGAAATCGATCGCCTCCTCTATCGCACACGCGGCCGCAATGAAGGCGAACGCCGGGTAACTTACCAGCGCATCAGCGGACGGAACCAGTTGGTGGGCCGCGTTGTGGACGTCCGCGTCAGTGGCCTGATGGCGCAGGTCACACTCTCAGTCGGCGGTCAGCTCATTACTTCGCTCATTACCTCGGGCGCGGTGCGAGAAATGCACTTGAAGAAGGGCCAGACGGCGGCCGCCCTGATCAAGGCAACCGAAGTGATGATCATCCGGGTGTGATGAAAAGCGGCCCCCCATTTCGGCACAAGAAAGCCCCGACCCAAGTCGGGGCTGATCTGAAAATAACTTAGCAGAACCTAATCGCCGGACGCGGCCAACTCGGGCGCAATCAGCCGTCCATTGGGAGCCGCCACGAGCCCCTCCTGGATATCGGACAACGTCACTCGCTTGATATCCCACGCCAGACCAAGCTTTTTCAAAATCCAGATCCCGTACCAGTTGGCATCGATCTCGTACCAGGTGAAGCCGTGTGAGGCCGAGGTCGGATGCGCGTGGTGATTATTGTGCCAGCCTTCTCCGAAGGTCAACAAAGCCACCCACCAACTGTTGGTGGACAGGTCCCGCGTGGCAAACCGTCGCGATCCCCAGGAATGGGTCGCCGAATTCACCAGCCACGTCGCATGCAGCAAGAAGACTGTGCGGAAAAACACTCCCCACAGGAGCCAAGGCAAGCCGCCGACGGCAAAAAGAACGATGCCGAGAATGATCTGCGGAACGTAGTGATATTTGGTGATCCAGACGTGGAACTTATCTTTGGCGAGGTCAGGAACGTAGCGAGCCAGGGTCGTGGAATCGTGATGCATCGACTTGCCCATCAGGATCCAGCCCATGTGCGCCCACCACTTTCCATCAATAGGTGAGTGCGGATCGCCTTCCTGGTCAGAGAACTGGTGATGGATGCGGTGAGTCGCCACCCAGAAAATCGGGCCGCCTTCGAGCGCCAAGGTCGCGCAAACGGTCAGAAAATATTCCACCCACTTGGGTGTTTTGAAGCCGCGGTGCGTCAGCAGCCGATGATACGCCATGCCGATTCCAAGGCTGCCTGCCACCCACCACAAGAAGATCGCGACCAGCAAAGCCTTCCAGGTGAAAAAGAAGAGAGCCGCGACGGCTCCGAC
>JAICJP010000009.1 GCA_025928375.1 Candidatus Sulfotelmatobacter sp. | reverse complement strand
CTGGCCTTGGCGCCGACCTTACATCCTTGGATACAGAAGCCGCGATAGATGCAGTGCGGCCGGTCTCCGTGCGAACCGGACAAGATGGCGACCGGCCCGCCGATCGAAACCGGGATGTTCAGGGCCGAGCAGCCACGAACGAGCGCATTGCCAACGCCGCCCATCGGGTGGGGTCCGTAAGCGTAGCCGTGGGGGTGGCCCCAAGGGTAATACGCTGGTCCTGCGACCGGCATTTCCAATTCCAACTGCTCATAGTAAGGACGGATATCTTCGTAGCTGATGGGCCAGTCGACGCCCACGCCGTCGCGGGTATGAACTTCAAAATCTGAGGGATGCAGCCGTGGCGTGAAAGCAGCCCAATGCACGGAGCCGCCGCCGACGCCCTTGCCGCAGTTATTTGCGCCCAGCGCAAGCGGGTCGGTACCGCCAGTTACCCGTAAATCTTCCCAGTAGAGTTCATGAGACCCTGCCTCATCGCTCACCCAGTCGCGTTCGGTATCCCAGAAAGGTCCGGCCTCGAGCCCAACAACGTTGAAGCCAGCGCGAGCCAAGCGTTGTAGCAGAACCCCACCCGCGGAGCCGACCCCGACGATGATGTAGTCCACTTCATCCTGTTGCGAGAACTTCCGCATGGGCAAGTGGACGTACTGCAATGATCCGAGCATGTGCTTCCCATTGCTCGGTGGTTGGAACGAGCCCAGGATCGGTTCTTTCACGGCAACCTCATAATTTTTTGTTCCACTTATGCTGCTCGGCCTCGGTGTGAACGTGTGCTGCCGACTGCACTTCGTCGGAGACGGCGTCTTCCGGTGAACCCCACTCGTACCGCTTTTCCTCCACCTCCCAAGGCTCAGGCTCGCCTCGCTCCAGGCGGGTGTAAGCGCGGGGATAAGCAGGTCCGCCGAATCCAATCTCATCCCAGGCCCACGGGTGGGCGTAGTACGCATCGATGGCATCGCCCATCATCAACTGCCAGAAGCGATGCACCGACATGCGACTCCATATTTCCTTGGCAGCGTGCGGCTCCCCGTCATGAATCGTCTTGAGAACCAGATCCTGCTGACGATAAGACAGCGAGAGAAAGTCACTTTCGTGCTGTTGCCGTGCCTCTTCATTTAACGCTTCGCGCCCTAAACGGTAGGCGTCTCGATCCTGTGGCATCGTCTCGAAGCGGTATCCCACGGTCTGATTCATGTGAAGCCGATGATCGAGAGGCGCGACGAGGGGAATCTGCCGTTCCACAGTGCGATCATTCTGCGGGATTAGGTGGGCAAAGACTGCGGTCCAGAATTCAAACTCCTCCGCGGAAAATAACTTCAAAGGCTGCGGCGGCTCCAGGCGTTTAGTAACGACTCGCCGGGTGGCGTCATCCCAGAAAGGATTCTGCGAAAGCGTGCTGAAGCCGGGGTAATAGCCGGGAGTACGCCGTGGCGTGAGCGGTTCGCCGGTCGCAGGGTGGCGAGGCAGCCGAGAGGAATCGATGTCACTGTGTTTCTTCATTTGCGTTTTCGCCGAAGCAGGCTGGCCAGCATGCCGAGCATTCCGGCCGCTCCAAACAACAGCGGGGCAAAGATCGGTGGACCATAGAGGACGTTATAAAGAAGATGCTTTGTTCCGCCGGGCCGGCGAAGTACACCGCGGCTGTGATAGTAGAACCCGACGGCCGCGTCCGCAGCAGCCAGCATCGAGAGAGCGGGCAGTGCCGTCGTCGCCACCTTCCGGCTCTTCACGGAAGCAAATGCAGCAGCGGCGAGAGCCGGCGCGAGAATGATCGGCGTCCATTGCGCCGCGTAGCGGAAGTTATTTTTGTAGTGAGAATAGAAGGCTTCGAACCCGCTTAACAGAGCGCTCACTCCGGTCACAATGGCAACTTGCCGCTGAAAGCGTCCTTCACGTATGTCCTGTTCCATGGAGAGCAATCTGCGGCCCTCGCGCGAAGGCAGGAACCGCGCCAGAAGCGTGTCCTTTCCCGAGGTCAAAACGTGACAGGCCTCTTCCCGCTGCAGATAAGAGGCGATCAGTCCGAGATACGCGCTTGTGCCAAATAGCAGCGGAGCAAAAATCGGCGGTCCCATGATCATGTTGGTCATGGGAAGCCGCCACCCGCCCGGCTTGCGGTTGATGCCCCGGATATGGAAGTAAAAGCCGACTCCTGCGTCAACCAGAGTGACCGCCGAAACCAAACGAAGGACGCTCCGAGCCGCCCGGGCGCTAACGAATCCCGCGATGCCGGCGAGGGCAAGCACAGCACTCATGATGACTGGCGTATACATGACGCGCTGGCTATAGCTCCCGCGATAGTGCTCGTAAGCGACTTCGAGGCCGCTGAGAACGCTGGTCGCAGCGGTAAGCAACGAAAGGCTTCTTTGAAATTGCCCGTCCCGGACGTGGCTTACAACGACCTCCAGATCCTGACGGGCATGTCGAACGGCCAGTGCGGACTGCTTCGGCATTGGGTTAAACGACCTCGCGGATTTTGTCGAGGGCAATCGTCTTGATAATCTTCACCGCGTCCTTCTGACCCCGCAGTAAAGCTTTGGCGAAATGGAGCGCCTGCTCAGTGGTTGCCTTTCCGGGCATCGGCGGCTCATTGGGATCGACCAGTGCTTCCACAAGCGAAGGGCCCTTGTGAGCCAAGGCCTCGCGCAAAACGCGCTCCGCTTCTGCCGGATGCTCCAACGTAAAACCACGCGCGCCGCAAGCCTCCGCCACTTTGGCGAAATCGATCGGCTGCAACTCCACCCCAAACTCGGGGTTGCCTTCAAGAATCATCTGCTCCCATTTGATCTGGCCCAGCACGTTGTTCTTGATCACGATCACGGTCACCTGAAGGTTGTACTTCACTAGCGTGGCGAGCTCACCCATCAACATAGTTAAACCGCCATCCCCGACCACGCAGACCACCTGCCGCCCGGGATAAGCGACGGCCGCACCAATGCTGTAAGGCAGTCCATTGGCCATGGTGGCCAGCGATCCGGAAAGGGAGAACTTCATCCGGTCGCGTATTTCGACGTATCGCGCCGTCCATGTGGCAATCGTTCCGCTGTCTGACGAAACAATGGCATCGTCATTCAGCAGCTTGTTCAGCGTATGCGTCACTACCTGCGGCTTCATCGGCATGTCCTGGCGCGTGCCGCGTTCCTCCATCAGATCGTTCCAGTCCTTCATCCGCTCTTGGGTTTTCTTTAAGAAGTCCTGATTTGTTTTTCGCTCCAGAAGCGGCAAGAGCGCAGTCAGGATGGTCTTTGCATCTCCCACTAGTCCTACATCGACTTGATGCCGCAGGCCCACACGCGACGGATCGATTTCGATCTGCACACATTTCGCCTGTCCTGGCTTGGGGAGAAATTCCATGTACGGATAACTGGTGCCGATCATAATGAGGGTGTCGCAATCGTTCATTGCGTCCACTGAAGGAGACGTGCCCAGCAATCCGATTCCTCCCGTCGTGTAGGGACTGCGGTCCGGAAGCACAGCTTTGCCAAGGAGCGCCTTTACCACTGGGCCGCCCACTACCCCCGCAAGCTGCGTAACTTCTTCCCTGCACGCCAGCGCGCCGCGTCCCACGAAAACCGTGACTTTTGAGCCGGCATTAATGATGTCGGCCGCCTGCCGCAGAAGGACGTCGGTGGGCTTTGCTGTCGACGGGGAGCTCCAATCCCCGCTGTGGTGCGGGACATTGGCGTTACTGCGATGCTTGTCGGTAACTTCCCACTCCTGAATGTCTTTCGGTATGCAGATGTGAGAGACGCCGTGGCGCGCGTAGGCGGTCCGTATCGCCATATCCACCACGTTTATCGCATGCGCCGGCCCCATCACACGCTCGTTGAAGACCGACACGTCCATGAAGAGTTTGTCGAGATCGACATCCTGCTGATAATCCATGCCGATCAGATCGTGAAAAGTGTGGCCTGTAATCGCCAGCACCGGCTGCAGATCGCACTTGGCATCGTAAAGGCCATTGAGAAGATGGATGCCACCGGGGCCTGAGGTCGCGCAACATACACCGATACGGCCGGTGTATTTCGCATAACCCACAGCGGCAAATGCCGCTGATTCTTCGTGCCGTACTTGAATGAATTTCAATTTATCTTGATGAGTGCGGAGCGCTTCGAAGAAGCCATCCACACCATCGCCGGGGAAGCCAAAAATTGTATCGACGCCCCACTCGATTAAACGCTCGACAATAAGATCCGATACCTGCTTTGCCATAAGTGCATCCTTCCGTGATGGGCGCGATTGACGCGCCACAATTTGTTAGACTCGGTAAACCGCCGCGTCTTTTTCTTTCAGTTCAAGCCCATTGCCCGGACGACTCAGGTCCGGCTTCATCACTCCGTTTTGAGGTTCGCTAAAACCATCAAAAAACATGCGCTCGATGCGCACATGATCGTGGAAAAATTCCATATGGATTGCCCGCGGCACAGAGCAGCAGACGTGCAGATGCATGCTGGGCCCGCAGTGTGACGACAGCGGCAGATTTGCCGCCCAGCACAACGCAGCCACATTCAGAAATCCGCTGATGCCTCCGCAACGAGTTGCATCGGCTTGCAGAATCGTCACAGCTCCGGAATCGATCATGCGCCGGAAGTACCAGGCGGTATAGCCGTACTCGCCGGCCGCGATGTCCATCCCGATAGGAGCGCGGGCGCGAACCTCGTTCAGCCCTGGGAGATTGTCCGAACTGACCGGCTCTTCGAACCATCGAACCCTTTGTTGCGCAAATTCTTCAGCAAAAAGAAGCGCTTGCGTAACGGTGTAAGCTCCGTTGGCATCCACGAAAAGCTCGCAGCTTTGACCGATCGCACTTCGCGCCACCTTAGCTCGGCGTGGATCATCTTCGGGATGGCTTCCCACCTTCATCTTCACCATGCCGAAACCTTGCTGCGCCCAACCGCCCAGTTGAAGCTGCAGCTGATCGTCGCTATAAGAGGTGAAGCCGCCGCTGCCATACACTGGAATCCCGTCCCGCACCCTTCCCAGCAGATTCACCAGAGGCACATCGAGCAGGCGAGCTTTCAGGTCCCATAAAGCGTTGTCGATCGCGGCAGCCGCCATTCTTGTGATTCCGGTTTCACCCAAATTGCGAACCTGCCGATAAATGTCCTGAAGAATTGCAGCGTGCACGAAGACATCGCGGCCGGAAACAGTCTTGGGCAAGAGGCTATGCACCACTTTGGCCGTCGCTTCGTCAGCATAGGTGTAGCCGAGTCCGACTTTGCCGCCAGCTTCAAGAGTGACCAAAACCATGGTGGTGCTGTTCCAAGAACAGGTGCCGTCGGCTTCCGGCGCGTCAGTAGGAACAGTAAAGACCTCCACTTTTGCTCCGGTTATTTTCGTTATGGACTCCTTGAGCAACCCTGGCCTCAGAATTCCGTTAACACGTTCACGCCGTCAACTGTGACTGCTACAACGTCGCAATGCCGCATGCCGCCATATCCGTCGAAGTATGCGGCTGGTTCAATATTGAATGTCATCCCGACATCGAGAACATCAGGAGACTGTGGATGAATCCTGGGTAGGGCGTTGCCATTCGCCGCTGCAAAGCCGACGCCGTGTCCGGTTGAATGCCTGAAAGCGTCGCCAAAACCGTGCGCCGCCATTACATTCCTGGCCGCGCAATCCACGTCGCGTGCGGCAACTCCCGGTCGGACCACGTCCAGCGCCGCGTTTCGGGCTTCGGCAACAGCGGTGCGCATCGCTTTCTGCCGCTCGTCCGGTGCTCCGGCTGTATACGTGCGAGTGATGTCGGTCCAATAACCGTCGGCACACGTATTGGCGTGGATCATGACCAAATCGTTCTGCTCGATTTTGCGCTGTCGAGTGCGCGCATAAGCCGCGGACGCCCGTGCCGAGTTAGGACCCGACATGCAGAAAAAGTAGCCGTAACTGCGCTGCACCTTCGAGCCTTTCAAAGAACACTGAAAAGCTGCCTGCACTTCGGCCGCGACTTCCGCTTCACGGCGTCCTTCACGGACCGCATCGCCAGCAATTTCGAACCCCGCTTTCGCGATTTCTGTCGCCTTGCGAATCTGGTCCAGTTCCGCAGGAGTCTTTCGCGATTTCATCTCTTCCATTACATCGTCGCTGGCCACAACCTTCGCCTGCGGCAGCAAGCTTTGAACCAAGTCAACAAGGCAAGACCGGAATACGGAGTTGGAAGCGTACGAGGCAGGCTGCATTCCCTGATGAATTTGCATTCCGATGCTGGCTTTGAAAAGTGCGAGTCGCGCAGTGACCCTACGTAACGGGCAGGAAAGTGCTTCGATTGGCTTGATGATTGTGGACAGTTCGGATGGCTTGTACGGGGCGAGGGAAGCTTCTGAAGACGCCCGAGCCAGCTCGACTTCGTCCTCCGGCAACACTAGGTGAATGTCGCCTTCCACGGTAAAAATCGCAACGCTTGGCCCGATCACTGGCCAATATCCGGTTATTAAAAGGATCTCACTTGCCGAGCCGCAAATGAAGGCATCGAGAGGAAGCTGCTTCATCGCTTCTACTACCCGTCTCTTACGCTCGACATCAATCACTGTTTCTCTTGGCCAACTGGACTAGTCGGGTATCAAATCACTCCGAAGTTGAATGCGCTGGCGGGAGATAGGCCTTCATGGAGATCTGTGCCGCTTCAATCTCCTGACCATATGTTTTAGGCATAACCTCACCCTCGTCGCCATGTTGTGGTTTCTTCGTAGCTACGATTCCGTCAGGTCGCGATTGGTTGTGAGTCGGCGGCATTTTTCGGACGACGTCAGCGACTCGAACATTTATTTTCGTGAAGGGCGAGATGTGAGCAGTTTTGACCGGAAAATACAGGCGCAGCGTTGTAACAAAGTACGACGAGTGTCTGCTGGCCCGAAATGATTGCTTCAGTTTTCCGTGGCAAAAACCGTTTGCAACCACATCCCCATTCGAAGCACTCTCACCATCCTGAGTGAGCACGCGATTCACCATCGAACAGTGCGGCCTCATCGGCGATCTGCAAACCGCTGCTTTGATCGGCAAACGAGCTCTGCTGGCCAGATTTCGATTCTGAGGGTTGCTTTGTCAGCCTTAGGAACGAAAGATAACGGAGAATGGTCTCTCTCACCAAAAGTACCTTCCCGGGCAGTCTTTCCCCGCTCAGAAACAAACCGCACGTTTCTTGCTCGGACTCTGCTACATCCTCTCGTGCGCAAAAAGCCGAATCACGAAAAGAAGATTGAAGAAAACGCCTACCAGGCCGGCCCGACCTGCATCAGAGCATATATCGTGAGACGATATGAAGCGCAACGCTGAGACCTCTGCAAAGCCCCGAAATGTTGCTCGTGCTGTTGTAACGAAAGCGGGCGATGTTTTCTTCCTTTCCGAGCAGAATGGCGAGCTTCCCGCCGATAACCAGGACGGCTTTGGCCTTTACTACCACGATTGCAGGTACCTTGATGGCTACCGTATTGAATTTGCTGGTACTCCGTCCAACGTTCTTGTATCGGCCGCAAACCGAGGCTCAATTGCGGAATTCGAGCTCACGAATCAAGAATTTAAGATTTCAGAAGGAATCAGCACTCCTGTCCAGACCTTTGGGGTGCACTTGCAGCGCGTGATCGATGGAGACCAGCTCACCGTACTCGATGCAATTACTATCGACAACTACGATGTTCACGCACACGAGTTGCCTCTCTCGTTCGGCTTCGAATCCCATTTTGAAGACATATTTGAAATTCGCGGGCTTCATCCCAAGAAGATCGGAAGCGCAAACAAACCGGAATGGCATGGGGGAGTTCTGGTTCTGAGTTATTCAGGCGCAGACGGGGTAATGCGTCGAACTGAGGTGCATTTCGATCCGGCTCCGGCGAAATTTTCTGGCAACTTTGCGGAATACAAGCTCAAGTTGAATGCCGGTGAACGCACGCAGTTGAAAATTTCCTTTCAGCTCGTAGAAACACAGGAAATGCCGATGGTCGGTAAGCACGTTAGGTCGGACCCTCAAGAGGTTGCTGACGGACTCGACCAGGCCTCCGAGAAATGGCTTTCGGGGTCCGCTGAGGTGCATTGCAATAGTGCCCAACTGAACCGGGTAATGCAGAGGAGCCTGCTTGACCTTGGGATCCTCAAAAGCGAACTGGATGGCTACCATTATTTCGCGGCAGGTCTGCCCTGGTACGGAGCGCTGTTCGGCAGGGACAGCATCATCAGCGCCCTCCAGGCTCTCGCTTACGAGCCGAACATTGCTCAAGACATTATCCGTCTCCTCGCGCATTATCAAGGCAGGAAGAATGATGACTGGCGAGATGAAGAGCCGGGCAAGATACTGCACGAATTGAGGCGCGGTGAGCTTGCCAATCTCAACGAGATTCCGCAAACCCCATACTACGGCTCCGTTGATTCAACCCCTCTGTTCCTGATTCTTGTTGGGGAGCACGCGAACTGGACGGGAGACCTGAGCCTATTCAAAGAGATTGGCCCACACGTAAGGCGGGCACTTCACTGGATCGATCATGGCGGAGCTGATCCGAATGGAAGATACCTGTCGTACGCAAGCAAGTCCAGCAAGGGTCTGGGCAATCAGGGCTGGAAAGACTCAGGCGATTCGGTGATGAATTCCGACGGGTCGCTTGCTACGCCACCGATTGCATTGGTCGAGGTGCAGGGCTATGTCTACCGGGCAAAACTGCTGATCGCGAATCTGTATGAACGTGCTGGCGATAAGGAAACAGCAGAGCGCCTTCGGAACGAAGCCGCACAGCTAAAGAAAGACTTCAACCGTGATTTCTGGGTCGAAAGTAAAAAGTTTTATGCAATCGCATTGCAAAAGGACGGAAGGCCGGCGGCCGTGATCAGTTCCAATCCCGGCCAGGCGCTATGGACGGGCATTATTGACGACGACAAGGCAGAAGCAGTGGTGGATCACCTGGCCGCTGAGGATATGTTCAGCGGCTGGGGAATCCGCACACTGTCGCACAAAGAACCGCGCTATAACCCAATCGGCTATCACTTAGGGACCGTCTGGCCGCACGACAATTCCATTATTGCCGCGGGATTTCGCCATTACGGGTTCGATGAGCAGGCTATACGCGTTCTTGAATCCATTGTTGACGCGGGTCAGCACTTCGAGCATGCGCGCCTTCCGGAGGTGTTCGGCGGCTTTTCGCAACATGACTTCGCCGTCCCCGTGCGGTATCCGGTAGCGTGCCACCCGCAGGCCTGGGCTGCGGGATCGGTCCCATTCATGATGAGCAGCCTCCTTGGCCTCAGGGCTGACGCTTTCAACCACCGTCTGCGCGTAACCCGTCCGGTGCTTCCGAGCTTTGTCAGTGAATTGGACTTTCGGCGTATCAAGATTGGCGACAGCACAATCGATTTGCACTGCGAGCGCACGAGCAATGGGGGCCTTCAGGTAGATGTAGTTAAGAACAGTGGATCGATCAAAGTTGAAGTCGAACAACAGCGAGAACATTTAGAGGCGGCGTAGTGCATCCTCTGGATTTTCCACTCTGGCTTCGAGCGTTGCATTTTTGCAACCTGCTCTTCGTGACGCTATTGATCCGCAGCGGGCTGGAGATTCTAAGCGCCCACCCCAAGCTGTACTGGAATGACAACTGCGTCCCCGGAACTGCGTGGCTTAATTTTGCCGGAGGTATTCCGAGCAACCGGCGACTTGAGCCAACACCGCAGTTTGAACATGCGGCCATCGCCGCGGGTGCTACATCCGACCGGAGAACCACCCTAGGCGCGGTTGCCGCCGTCTTGCTCTCGGCGCTGTACCTTTTCCTACTTGCGTTCTTTGTGCCCCGCGGGGAACCAGAGTCAAAACTCGCCTGGGCCTCAACCGACGAAGAAATTGCGCTCCCTAGTTGGTTGGCTCTTCCGGGTCACAAGAACTTGGGGATGGGCAGGCATTGGCATTTCTTGTGCGACGGCGGCTGGCTGCTCACAGGGATTGCCTACTACAGCCTGCTCTTCATCACGGGAGAATGGCATCGCCTTGTACCGCAATCCTGGTCAATCATTCCGGGCGCCTGGCACTCGTTTCTCCAGTACGCGAGTTTTCGTCTGGTGGAGACTCCGGGAGCGTACAACCCGCTGCAGCAACTGTCGTATTTTGCAGTCGTCTTCATCGTCGCGCCGATCACGATTGCGAACGGCGTGGCTATGTCGCCGTCGATCACCGGTCGGTTTCCCTGGTATTTGAAGATCTTAGGCGGTCGCCAGCCGGCGCGCAGCATTCACTTCCTCTGCATGCTCGCCTTCACCGCGTTCATCATCATGCACGTGCTCATGGTCGTCTTGCACGGCTTCGGCCGCGAGCTGGCGCTAATCGTTGTAGGACAGACGAACAACCCAAATATTCCCGTTGCACTGCTCATCGGGTGTCTTGGATTATTTGGAGTCTTCTTCATTCATGTAGTTGCGACTGAAGCGTCACTTCGCCACCCTCGCTTCGTTCAAAACACTATCGGGTCAATGATTGATGGAGCGCGGAAAACTCTGTTTGGTCACTCCCCGTCGAAGCAACAGTACCCGGTGAATGCGGTCTCACCGTATTTCCGCGTGAACGGGAGACCGCCGGTCGATGAGGTCTACCAAAAGCTGGCGCGGAGCAACTTTGCCGACTATCGGCTCAAAGTTAGCGGGCTGGTTCACACTCCCGCATCGCTCTCGCTTTCAGACTTGAAGCGGTTCCCCAAGCATTCGCAAATCACGAAACACTGTTGCATCCAGGGCTGGTCCGCTGTTGCGGAGTGGGGAGGAGTGCCACTTAAAGACATCGCCGAACTCTGCAAGCCGCTCGACTCGGCTAAATACATCGCGTTCTATGCGTTCGACAACAAGACTGAGACCGAGCCGGATTCGACCGCAGGCGACTTCTTCTACGGGACGATTCACATTGATTTGGCGCGCGATCCACAGACGATCTTGGCCTATGAAATGAACGGCCAACCGCTCCCCATTGCGCATGGAGCTCCCCTGCGACTGCGAGTGGAGACGCAACTCGGATTCATGATGGTGAAGTACATCAAACGGGTTGAGTTCATCGCCGACTACAAGAACATCGGCGAAGGTCAGGGTGGATGGCGCGAAGACCATCAGTTTTACAGCCCGGAGGCGGGCATCTAACCAAAGCCGAGGTGAAACAATATGAGCACTATTACAGCGAACGTCGAACAAGCGAATGCATACAGATCTTTGAAGGACAAAGTCATCCTCATAACGGGCGCTTCAACCGGCATTGGCCGCGCCATTGCCATCGAGACAGCGCGGCAGGGGGCGAATGTCGTCGTGAACTACATCGGCAAAGCCGATGCAGCTCAGGAAGTTGTGCGCGAGATTGAAAATGACCACGGCACTGCACTGGCGATTGAAGCGGATGTCTCGAAATCTGATCAGGTGCAGCACATGATCTCGCAAGCCGTTTCGCACTTAGGGCGAGTCGATGTACTGGTGAACAATGCTGGCATCGAGAAAGAATCGCCGTTCCTGGATAAGCCGGAGAGCGAGTTCGATGCAGTGATCGGCGTGAACCTGAAGGGGCCTTTCCTCTGCACACAGGCGGCCGCCCGTGACATGGCGAAACGGAAGAAAGGAACGATTATCAACATTTCATCAGTTCACGAGGATTTGCCTTTTCCGGGCTACTCAGCATACTGCGCCGCGAAAGGCGGTCTGCGGATGCTCTGCCGCGATCTGGCGCTCGAACTCGCTCCACATGGGATCAACATTGTGAACGTGGCTCCCGGGGCAATCGACACGCCGATTAATAAACGCACGCTGTCTAACCCTGAGAAGAAGCTCGCGCTTAAGCGAGAGATTCCTTTGGGGCGGGTCGGAGAGCCGCAAGAAGTCGCAAAGCTGGTCTGTTATCTGGCGTCTGATGATGCTGCTTACATCACGGGCACGACCGTGGTGATTGATGGCGGGTTGATGCATCAGACGGGCTCGCTATAGCCATACTTGGCAATCAACGCGGGATGCCAGACAAAGAAGGGAGAGGTACATGAAGCGAAGCACTATCCTGGCGCTCGGAGCGGCCGGTCTTGCGGGTTTTGCCGCCGCTCGCGCTTATAAGAAGGATCACAAGGTCCGACTGTCCTCGACGGGCAAGCACGTGGTGATTCTTGGCGGCGGCTTTGGCGGACTCTCCGCGGCATCGAAATTAATCGAAATGGCGGGCGGTCAGCTGCGCATCACGCTCGTTGATCAGCACAACTATCACCTCTTTACGCCGATGTTGTATCAGGTAGCGACCTGTGGAGTTGTGCCGTACGACGTGGCGATCCCTCTGCGCTCATTCACCGGTCCGCGTGGGATTCGTTTCCGGAGAGCGACAGTCCAAAATGTTGATTTCGAAAAAAAGATGGTGCAAACCGATGCCGGAGCCATCACCTACGATTACTTGGTCATTGCTCTGGGCAGTACAACGAATTATTTCGGTAACGAATCTGCGCGAGAGCACACGCTGCCGCTTAAGTCGCTGGAAGGCGGACTCGCCGTGCGCAATCACGTGATTGATTGCCTTGAACAGGCGGCGCAGGTCACGAACAAAGATGAGCAAAAGAACCTTCTGACGTTCATCGTAATTGGAGGTGGCGCAACTGGCGTCGAGACCGCTGGGGCCCTGGCCGACGCTGTGCGCAATCTGATTCCGAGGCGCTATCCGACTCTCAACAAAAACGACAGCCGAGTCATCGTCATCGAAGCCGGGTCCAAACTGCTGGAGCACATGAAACGCGAGATGGCTCAGATTGCGCTTCAGGAGCTTAAGAACGCTGGAGTGGAAGTGTGGCTCAATACCACGGCCAAAAATGTCAACAATGGAAACATTGAAACCGAGGACGCACGCTCGATCTCAGCCGCAACGGTCGTCTGGGCGACAGGCATCCGGGCTGGCGATGTGGTAAGCGAACTCAAAACCGATCATGGCAAAGGCGGCTCGATCACGGTGAACGGGTTTCTCCAGACTGACCATCCGGAGGTCTTTGCGATCGGCGACAATGCTGCAGCGAAATCAGGGGGCGAGTCTGTCCCAGCTCTCGCGGCTGCCGCGATGCAGGAAGGGCATGCAGCAGCGAGGAACGTCATCCGCATGCTTCAGAACAAGGAGCCAATACGTTTCTGGTACAAGGATTTAGGCAGCGTAGTGTCCGTTGGGCACCGAGTGGGTGTTGCTGAAATCGCGGGACGCGTGATTGGCGGCTTCTCGGGATGGGTCGCATGGCGGGTTGTGCACCTCGCGCGCATCACCAGCTTCCGCAATAAGCTTGCTACGGTTCTCGATTGGTCCACGGGTTATTTTTACGACGTTGATACCGCGAGGCTGGAGATACAAGAACGCAAGCAGGCGGCGTGAGTACCGCAATATGTGGGAACTGTTGATGTTCGATATTTCTGAAGCCGAAGCTAGGCGAACATCGGCGCTGGTCACAGAGTGGTCGCAATAAAGGGGCCACCGTGACGAATTAAGTTGTTGATCGAAAAAGGGTTTAGGCCCAAAGAACTGACAAGGCTGGCGTCGGCGGTTCAACTCCGTCCCTGGCCACCATAAACACCATTTGTTCAACAGTTTGCGATACATCGTTGATCCATTACATCCTGCGACCTCGGTTTGAAAATCCCTGAGCTTGTAACTCTCTGAAATTCAATCGGATGCAATCTGGTAGAGCGCAGCCCAGAAGGGCGCGGCGTCTGCCTATATTTAAGATCATTGGAATTAAGAATGAGACGTGGAGGGACGTTGACATTCAATCGGAACGGAGACTCATAGGCAGAGAGAACATGCCGGGAAGGAAATTTATTGGCCGAACGGGTTCAGTTCAGTTGGTTGGAACGCCTGCCTGTCACACAGGAGGCCGCGGGTTCGAGTCTCTCCCGTCATTTTTATTCTCTGGCATTCGGGTCCGTTCGAGCGAGCCCGTAGAAGGCCCATCCTGTCGTCCTTGCGAGTGTAGCTTTAGATTCACGCCGCCTTGCGGACTTTCGACGCTGTCTTTCGCGCGGAGCGTGTCTTTTTCAGAGATGCTGACTTTTTTCTCGCTTTGGGTACAGCTTTAGCAGAAGAGCGCAATTCCAGCTTCGGCCGTTTCGCAGTGCGATGGTGGCCATGGTTCAGCGGCTGGATGCGAGCGGCTTCTTCTTCGATGCTCTGCTGAGCGTCTCTGCCCTTTTGCCGCTCGTCCTCAAGGTATTCCGGAATCGCTTTCGTTGTCATGACCAGAGTGTGACAGAACTACTCTCATTTAATCTGTCCAATTTTGTCCACTCCTTGACAATTCATCCCTCGCAGAGATGGCGTTTTGAAAAGAGTTTGTCAGCCAAACGTTGACGGACTTGCCTGGCTATCATCATTCCCGGTTCGCCTAGGGTTTGCGCACTACCGAAACTTTTCCAAGACGGGGGCGCAAGGAAGGAATTGCCCGTTCCAAAGCTGTTCGCCAAATCGTACCCTGCGTGGGGTCGGACGCGGCGTTAGAGCCAGCATGTTGCAGAAGTGACACAAGGACGGGTGCAAATCTGCAATCAGCTTGATCAATGCTGTGAGTGGTACAGCGAGTAGCAAGCCAATCACACCCCACAACCAGCCCCCAGAAGAGAATCCCGATCGTCGCCGCGACTGGCCCAATACTCACGCGATTGGCGATAAATTTCGGGATAAGCAAATTCGCGCACACGACATGGAGCTGAGGCCCCCGAGTCTGCGTACTGAGCGGAGAGCGGTACATCACTTGTCTCGCGCCCAAATCTAATTCTCGAACACTTTTTCAATCTGTCCGACCTTTTTCTCAACCTTTCCGGTGTTCTTTTCGGCGTTGCCTTCGGCCTCTAAGTTGGAATTATTCGTGACTTTGCCGGCCGTCTCTCTGACTTTGCCTTTCGCTTCATGAACAGTGCCTTTATCTCATTTTTCGTACTAGGGTTCATTTGTTTTCTCCTTCTCGTCGAATCACGTTAAGTCGGCGCATCCTCTATGTCGAGGTCTCGTCCCTGCATCGGAGGTGTTTGTCCTTACAGTTTCAGCAGTCTGTCAAAAAAAGAACGATACCGCTGTAAGGCAAGGCGCAGGTCCTCGGTGGACACGTTGTCGCCGCTTTCCCACTGCTTTTCCAGGCCGGATCGCTCGTTAGCGAAACCTTCCGCCAGCCGCTGCATCACCGCAGCTACCAACTTGTCTGCTTCTTCAACAGTCCGGCGCGGTTCGTCCACGAAACCAGTCTGTACCTTGCTCCACTGCGATCGAAAATCTCCCATCTCCGACTCAGAAAACAATGGCACAGGGTTCGAGATTGCAGTTGCCTTGTCCAGAGTCTCCGGCTCTGGGCCTTTCACCAGTTTGGGTCCTTCGGGCTCCCTCGCCGGAAATGCCGCACTCGCCAATTCGGAGCTCGGAACTTCCTCCGCTATTCTTTTCAGTTCAGCCATTACGCCACCTCTTTCCTTTCCACAATCATTGGAACCATCACCAGTTCCTCAAACAGAGAGCGATAGTGAATCATCGCCGTCCTCAGATCTTCCGTAGTTGCACCATTTTTCCCAACCCGGAGAGCAATCTCATGCGCAGAGCGGTAATTCTCCACGACTCTGGGATGATCGACCGAAATATCGGCTGCACGTTGATCGAAATCGGACACCGGATAGCCACGAGTTTTCATCAAAGAAGACACCAGGTCATCGGCTTCTGCGACCGCCCCTTTAGGGGAATCGACAAAACGAGACTGTACGGACTCCCACTGTTTCGAAAAACGGTCGCGTTCTGCCGGGTCAAGATCGCGAATCTTGAGCTTTTCAACCCGCTCTTGGCGATCCGCCAGTTTCGCTTCTGCTTTTCGTTCTGACCCATGCTTCTGCACCGCTCTCTCGTACTCGGGCCCAAACTTTTGCCGCAGGCCTGTCGTCGTACTCCTGCGTTTTCGCACGTACGCCCAAGCGAGCACTGCGATAACCAGAATCACTACGGCGGCGAGCACAATAAACTTCGGATCTAACAAGTTTAGATTCATGGAGTACTCTCCCTTGTATTAAATGCGCACAAGACGACGCTTATTCACCAAAGGCTCCCTTAACTGTCAGAACCTTGGGATCTCCAGTATCAAACTTCGGGTTTCGCAAAGCTGATCAGAATTGATCGTCCTGTAAACCATGCTGTAGCATCCAGCCAATATCCGGCTGAATGCCAGCGACGTTGTTTTGCCGATAGAAGCGCGAGCCTGCGATCTTGGACGGTACACTCATCTCACTCCTGTTTCTTAAAGGCAAGCCAGCGTTCTCACGCTGCGGGTTGATGGAGCCGACGGTCTGCTGGTTGTTGCCACTCTTCAACCGTGTCCTTTGCGAAGTCCTCGTATCGGCGAGGCGGATGGCCAAGCAACTTCGTAAGAGTCTCAATGTCGCCGTCCTCCGCCACGAAACCGCGCTCTAGATAGCCTTGGAACATCACGCGGATATCGAATGCCGACCAGGATGGTGCACTCTGACGCATCTGTTCTTCAAAGGAGTCCAGGTCTTCTCCGGGGTACCGGATCTCTTTACCAAGCAGCCGGCTCCAGATGGACGCAACCTTCTTGCCACTCAGAATCTCTGGACCATTCAGGTTGTAAGCCTTGTCCAGATGTCCGTCGCTCGTTAAGGCGATGGCGGCAGCTTCGGCGATATCACGCGTGTCAACGGCAGAAACACCAGGTGTCCCGAGAGGCATGGGATACATGCCGGCATTCATCAACACGTCCTTCAGCGAAACATCGTTCTGAAAAAAGTAATTCGGGCGAATGATGGTGAAAGGGAGATCGAACTCTCGCAGGGCATTCTCGATCGCAAGCTTGGAGGCAAAGTGGGGAACATCCTTGAACTCCTCCACCTTGAAAACTGAGTGATACACGATCTGTTTGAGCCTCAGCTTCTTTGCAAGGTCGAAGGCAATCAGCCCCTGCGTCAACTCGTCGGGAACGACAGCATTCAACAGGTAGAGCTTGTCGACCCCATCGAGCGCTTTACGCACCGCGACCGGGTCCAGCAGATCTCCGAGGAATACCTCGACTCCCTCCGGCAACGTTGTTGATGCCTCTTGTTTGCGAACCAGAGCGCGGACGCTCACGCTGCGTTTAACCAATTCCTTAATTACTTCCGACCCGACCTTCCCGGTACCACCGGTGACTAGAATCTTCATTGCAAAGCTCCTTAGGGTGTTGTCAGTCAATGTGAATAGCGTCAAACCCCGTGAATCGCCGATATCAAACTTGATGATCCAAAAACTGATCTGAATCGATCGTCTTGTAAAGCAGTGCTGCGGCATCTAGCCGAGTGATTCGTGAGCCACGTTTGGTGGATTGCTCAAAGCGAACATTCGAAACTCGCGGGATTTAGCCTCAGCAGAGATTTCTGCAATCGTTGTTTACGCTGGTTCCTTTGTTGGGACAGAGCCGAAGTAGACCTCGACTTCTCTTATCTTGTTTCCTTCGATAGTGAAGAATTCCGTGTTCCGCGATCGGCCGCCAGTCTTGGTTTTGCAGTCGTAGAGAATGAAGGCTTCGTTGTCTCCTTCAAGCACCTTCTCAATCTCATAAGTTGGAGACTGCTCGCTATAGGGCCAGCAGCGTTTGAAGTAGGTTTCGCGGTCAATGCGATTGTCGTACGGACTGGTAAATACGAAGTCGTCGCTCAACAGAGATTCGACGGCTTTGCGATCCTTGTTTTCGTAGGCGGAGAAGTACTTGCGGATGAGGTCTGAGTTGGACATCTCGTTTCTCCAAATAGCCGAAATCTACGGGTCCAGATGACAGTGATCAGCGTCTAAATCTTCTTGAGCGACGGTTGGTGGATTCTCATACGACCGTCGTCATCCCACTTGACGACCGCGTCCTCCTCGTTGGCTCGCTCAACGGTGCCGAATTCTCCCGTTGGCTTTCCGAAGTTGCCCAAACCCTCGACGCGATCTCCGGGAGTCAACTCTTGGCCGGTCCCAGGGGCCTCGGAGAGCGGTGGTCTCTTGGCACGGTCTGAGTCAGGGACCGCACCGGCGTGTGACAGAGGTGGTTGGGGAGAATTCCGCAGTTTGGGTATCGGTTTGTTGGTGCTATGGCTCATAAATGTTTTCTTTCCGAAAGGCCTGATCAGCGCCCTTCGCCGCGACTCGTTATTCCCACAATAGGTACAGCATAGGCCTGGGAAGGATGGCTCGCCGGTCTGAACTGCTCAGTTCTGATAATTAGTTGGCGAGACAGGCGAGCTGCGGCTGGACTGCAGCGGAGGTTGACCGTCTACACAACGAACATCGCTACACCTGCGGAGAACATCTCTAGTGTAGTGAGGGCCACGACGGTACGATCATAAGACGATTTTTCGACTAACCAATCTGCATTCTGCGAGTGCCCCAATGAGCCGGGATGTCCAGTCCAGTTCAGGAGGTAGGCGTTTTTGGGGGTCGAAAATAGAGTTCGGCTCTATTTTCATTGACCTATAACAATTGAAAATAGCGAGATGAGCTATTCGCTCGTCCACCACCGAGTCGCGCTTGCTTCTAGCTTTTGCTTTTGGCTTTCGGCTTAGGTGAGCGCTCTTGATTATTGCCGGATCGGTTCAAGTGTTCAGGAATCCCAGTAATAAGCCCTTGATAATCCGTGAGGCGGTCGCCGATGATGACCACGCCCTTGGAAGTGATTTCATATTCGCGGATGTCCTTGCTATGGTTGCCACCGCGCATCTTGATAACGACCATGATCTTGCGAAGCTGGCCGTCGATGCATACGTACCGAAGCCGGATAATGTCATCGGTGAGAAAGGAAATCGAGTAAGTACTGAATGGGAATTCTGTGAAAGACTCATTCACCTCAACTGTGTTTAGAATCGTCACGCCGGCTCCGGTCAAAGCGGTGATCATCCGGTAGAGCGATTCGCGAAAGTCCGCGCGGAAGCCGGGTGCCAGCGCCATCTCAAAGCCCGCTAGCGAATCAATCACCAGACGTTTGGCGCCAATCGTCTGAACCGCGTCGAGAATCTCGTGCATGGTTTCATCAACCGAGAGGTCCAGCGGACGGAGGTAGAGGATTTCGAGCTTCTTGTCTTTTCGCGGCGTCTTCAAATCCAGACCAAAACTGCTGGCCCTCTCCGCATACTCTTGCGGCCGTTCTTCAAAGACCACCACAACTCCAGGATCGCCCTGACGTATACCCTCAGCGATGAATTGGGTTGCCAAGACGGATTTTCCCGTCCCCGAAGCCCCTGCCACGAGGATGCTGTCTCCCTCCGGAATGCCCCCGCCGAGCATCTTGTCCAATTCCGGAATACCGATGGAAAGGCGTCGTGTGCTGGGTATTTTCCTTGTTTGTCCAGCCAGCCCAAGAGTACGCGAAAAGGCTTGCAGCCCGGCATGGGTAATACGGAAGGTGTGAAGTCCGGGCACGGACGCCTGCCCGCGTAGTTTCACGATCTGTAGCTTCCGCACAATCGAACTTCGCTCTGCAGTCTGGTAGAGCCAATATAGGCCATCGGAGACCGTGAATACGGGATTGTCTCGGATCTCACCCTCGACATATTCCCCGACCAGAAAAGTCGTGGCTTGCCAACTCGTCAGGAGCAGGGCTAACCGTTGAATGAAAGATTGCAGTTCTACTTCGGTTGTGCCACCGAGCGCCTTTCGCACCACGGTGCGGAAGGAGTCCACTACCACGACGCCAGGGCTTGCCTTTTCAACCTCTTTCGTAATCTCGTCTAAGACCGCGTCCAGATCCTTCTCCAACACAACCTGGCTCAAGTTGATAAAGCGGACGGCGGTGTTTAACTTGGCCTGGTCAAAGAACGTGTACTGTTGCTGGTAGCGCAGCATTTTGATGGCGGGTTCGCCGAGGATGGTGAAATAGAGCGCCGGCCGCTCCGGCGTCGCGTTGGCGAACAAGATCTGGTGGGCCAGCGTGGTCTTGCCGCTTCCCGGGGCTCCCGCGATGATATTAAAAGAAAATTCCGGGATGCCGCCGCCCAGGATTTCATCGAGGCCCGGCACCCCGGTCGGCAGTTTTTTTATTATGACTCTATCTTGTGCGCTCAAGCTTCCTCTCCTTCTCGGAAACGCGGCCGTTGAAGGCGGCCTCCGGCCACACATCCTGAACCAGCCGCAACGTTAAACCCTCGCCAATGAAAGTGAGGAGCAGCCCGATTAACTGGGCAATGAGAATGGCTCCTCCGTCCCTGGCCCGTTCCTTGTCAGTTTGCGACGCAAGCTCATCTAGACCCTGTAAGGAGCCATCCGCCGCGACCTGTATCGCGCTAAGACTGGGAGCTTCCGCCCTGGCCAGCGTCAGAGCACGAGAAAGCAGCGAGCGAAAACCCGCAACTCCCGCGAGTGTGATCAAGGGACGACGCAGCTTCGCACACACGCGAAAAGCCGCAGACTCCGCTGGCTCGGAGTTCTCGCCCGCAACGGCTTCGTAAGCAAGAAGGCGTTGGGCCAAATGTCGCGACTCTTGAATACTCACGATTTCCTTTTCCGTGCAAGGTGCGAACGCTGTATTCAGTTCGGCTTGGGGCTCTTAATTGCCGCCACTACCGCCAGTACGGTCGCCGTGTTTAGGACGTTTCCCGAGATAGTCATCAGCGCTTCTGTCACGGGCGGATATTGCTCCGCTAGTCTCTCGAGACGCGCACTGACGCCTTGGAGATCATCGACTTCATTGACGATCGCTTCAAAGCCGATGGGTATACCGCTCTTCGGGAGGAACTTAAAGTCTGGAAGAATTTCAGATGTCACCAGCTGCAACGTCATAGCTTCGCCAACCACTCGGACAAGCAGCCCGAGTAGCTGGGTAATGAGAATTATTCCTGCCTCCCCAGCTTCGTCGGCGTCGACTTGTGGCCGAAGCCCGTCTAGGCCCTGTAAGGAGCCATCCACCCCGACCTGCACGGCGTTAAGACTGGGAGCTTCCGCCTTGGCCAGCGTCAGAGCACGAGAAAGGAGCGAGCGAAAACCGGCAACCCCCGCGAGTATAATCAGGGGCCGGCGCAACCTCTCACAGACGCAAAAGGCAGCGAATTCCGTCGGCTCGGAGTTCTTGCCCGCGGTGTTTTCATAAGCAAGAAGTCGCAGGGCCAAATCCCGCGTCTGTGGGGGAAGCATCATTTCCGTTCCGTTACCATGCAAAATTCCCGTGACATCCGGACGTGAAAACGTTCAGCCTAATGTTACGCGTTTGGGAGTCGCTGGGATAGGGCGTGCGCCTGCTTCACCAGATTCTATAGGCGCGGCACCCGCCCTAGATCACTGTATAGCCGCCGTCCCTCAATTGGGATGACGCGGTCCGCTAGTCGTGGAGAACGACGCTGAGAAGTGAACTGTGAACCTGTAGCCCGCCTTCTGGACCCCCGGCGTAGTCAATGAATCCCAATTTCCTGAACCGGTTCATGAAGAAGCTCACCCGAGACCGAGTGGTGCCTACCATCTCAGCCAGCGTCTCTTGACTGAGTTTCGGAATCACGGATTCAGGAGTCCCTTCCTTGCCAAAACGAGCCAGCATGAGAAGGACACGGGCTAACCTTTTCTCACTGGAATTAAAAAGTTGGTCAACCAGATCCTCTTCGTACCGAATGTTCCGGGTCAACAGATATGCGACGAACAGATCGGAAAGGGTGTGTTCGCGGTGGAGCGCGTCCACCATAGCCTTTTTCTCGATTCTCAGAACAGCGCAATCCGTCATTGCGGTTGCAGAGCCCATGCGAAGAAATTGGCCCGCAAGCGAACCTTCTCCGAAGAAACTCCCGTCACTTAAAATGCCGATTGTGGCTTCCTTGCCATCCTTGGAGACAACGGTGAGTCTCACCTTGCCTGTCCGCAGGTAGAAAATGGCGTCTGCGGGACCCCCTTGGGCGAAGATCGTTTGCTTTTTCGGAAAGAGCAGAGCTTTCCTGCCTTCGCCGATGGTGTCGAGGAACACCTGGGGGTCGAATTTGGGGCCGTTGCTGGGGGCTGGGGGTGGACGCGTAGAATTCCGCGTGCGTCGCGATTTCCGTTCAATCGGCGCCGGGACGGCGATTTTCGTTGAACCTTTGGATTCGCGAGACGAAGCCATCGGCACACCTCCGCTCATTCCACGTTCACACACATTATACCCTCTTGCGCTGGCACCCATCGCAGTGATTCCGTTGCGGGCATCGTGGTCGTTTTCCGAAAGAAACCTTGCATGAAACCCCGAACGGCTTGAGATGGCCTCAACAAATGGAACCGATTTCACACAATTCACCCCCCGAACACACTTGCATATTTTGGGCAGCAATTTGGTAGCAAATTGCCTCGGGTACTAGGTCGATTCCTCGGTTTATAACCCGCTTTAAGAGTCAATAGCCGACTCCGCACACAACAATTCTCAACCGCGGCGGCGCTGACCGCGTAAGTTGGACGCGCGGTGGATTGCCTAAGAAACCGATCAAAATTGCTCAGTTTAGTCGGTACAGAATTGGTAACTTTTCCTCTACGTCAGATATCGGTCTCCAGCCAGCAATTGCGATGATGAGAGTGGCAGCCCTTCGTCCGGTAGTTATCCAAACGACTTTTTAGAAAATGGCTAAATCGAGGAACATCCAGATTCCAAGGTCAAGGTGCATCATGGCACAAGGCTTCCCAGGCTCCTTTCTCACCTCCAGCTCCGACCCTCGGAGCAGGCAAACTTTGTGGTGCGGAATCGAAGGCCACCCCCGGCAACTAGACGTTTGTTAAGAACCTTTCCGCAAGAGCCCTGTTTTGGGCCTAAAGCGAAGGATTTATCGGCGCATCGCTCGTTAAGCCTTCTGCCGCTGCATCGGGGAAGAATTTGGACTCGCCAGAGTGGAATTGCTCAGGCGCGCATTATCGGTCGTGAAGCCCGATAAAGCTGTGCAGCAAACGCTCCCAAACCAAGGCAAACCACGCCCAAGCGGACCAGACCGCCAAGATAGGGTATGAACCCAATGATCGTGAGGATCAACAGGCCCACCAAGAGCCCCAGCATCCAATCGCCTTTCGAAGCCCCGGACGACTTTAGGAGTATCCGCCCCAGGTAGGCTCCAACCCAGATCTTCCCCAGGTAGATTCCGGCCAGATACACTCCGAGCAACATGAGCGAGATCGGGAGGCCCACCAGCGTGATAGCTATTACGATCATCGCCACTGGTACGCCCGCTAGAATTGCGATCCCCAACCCGAGGCTGAGCCAGCCTGAACCCACGGCCTGAGTCGTGGCCCGAAAGAAGCCGGGAAACAGAAGCAGGCCCAGCCATCCCGCGAGGAGGGCGGCAGCGAGCCAGATAGCTTGGTGGACGTAAAATCTCGGACGCGCGAAGTTGCTCTTCCTTACGTTCAACTGGATGTCCCGTCTGCCCGCAATGGTCGCCCCGTCGGCGATATGCACGTCTTTGACATGACGCACGCGCGCGCTCAAGTTGCCGCCAATGCGGGCCGTGTTCGTTACCAATAGACGGCCTCCCGCCATGCTGAGATCGCGACCGACACTGCCGCTCACATCTGCATTGGAAGTGAAGATATTGACGCTGCGTTTAACCTCGCCCTCGAGACTGAAGTCGCCCGCGCCAGCCAGGATACCTTCGCCCACGTGCGCCCGGTCCGCGACACGCACATATTGCATCAAGCCATAGAGGCTGTGACCCAATTGGCCGTCCAAGTCGAACTCACGCGAAAAGTTGTAAATGCGGCCTTCCACCGTTCCGCTAATCTCAGTTCTCTGAGCCCAACTCACTAAGTCGCCCTTGACGGTGCCCCGCACTTCCACGTTCCGGCCAAAAGCCAGCAAGTCCCCGTTGATGACCCCGTCCACGCGCACCGTGTTACCGGCAGCCAAAAGAGTATCGTCCACAGTCTCGTTGGCCGCCACGGTGATGAACTCGCCAGGACGCCGTTCCAATGCATGGCTAGGCAACGACAACGCAAGCAATACCATGAACACGCATAGGCCGTCTGGGCGCAGCCTTCCCCGGCGTCCCAGTAGCAGTGCACCGCCACCCAAAAGCAACAGCAAACACAGCCACCCCACGACAGCAGCATAACCAGACAGCATGGCCGTACCTCCCTCGCCAACGTAGTAAAAAAGATCGAAGAAAAAGTTTGTGCGGCCGCTTAGACTGAAGGGGTTGAACCCTTCCAGCGCCGCTGGAAGGCTCAAGCGATCGAACCACATCGAAATCATCGAGCCGAGCAGGAGCAACCCAGCTAGCACTGCCGCATCGCCCCACAGCCCCGACCGGCGCAGACGGGAGCGGACTGGAACTTGTTCTGGAAGCTCGCGCAAGCTATCGCCGAGAATGCGGTTCTCTTCGCTCAACGCATCCACTAATCGCCGACACCGCCCGCACGTGGCTAGATGCTCCCGCAATGTCCGCGCCTCGTCGGCTGCCAATTCCCCATCGACGAACAGCGCACAAGTCTGTTGCGAATAGCATTCCATGATCACTCGCTCCTCTGAGCTAGTTTCCGGCGCAGTTCCTGCTTAGCCCGAAATATCAGCGTCGCCACGTGGTTTCTTTGCACGCCCAACTGCTGCGCTATCTCGTCGTAACTCAACTCCCCGTAATAACGCAGGACGAGCGGCACCCGATAATTCTGCGGCAGGCGTGTTACAGCATCGCGTACATGCGCCCTTTGTTCTGTAGTGATAACGGCACTCAAAGGCGACGGCTCGGAACTGGCTGCATAGGCGACCACGGCTTCGTCTTCAACCTCCACGCTTACCTTCCGTACCCGCTGTCTCCGCCGCAAAATATCAATGCACTGGTTGGCAGCCACCCGTAGCAGCCAACTGAGGAACGGTATTGAACCGTCATAGCTCTGGATGGACCGCTGCAGCTGGAGAAAGACTTCGCTGCATGCATCTTCTGCGCTCTCCAGTGACTCAAGCATGTATCGACACAATCCGAATACGCGCCGGGAGTAGAGACGATAAATTTCCCCGCAGGCCTCAGGATCGTGGCCTCGTGCGCGCTCAATCACGTTCTCCAGATCCGGCCCCTCCATACGGACGTGTTTTCTCCTAGTGGGGCTGCGGCTCTCCCTTGGTCCGCGGTGTGTCCATAAAAGCAATACGCTGCAGATCGAAGAAAGTTACAGAATTAATTGTAGGGAAAGAGGACCGAGGTGCGACGGCCTGCCAAACTCGTCGCATCGAAGCATCAAGTGGGTCCGCGCATGTTGTCGAGCCAATGGCCACGCCCAGTTGGACAAGTTGCCGGTCGCGTTCGCGACAATGATATGCGTGCCGTAAAAGTTGGGGTGTTGGCCGGATTGGGCCCTACGAGGGATGTCCTGTCCAGCATGCCCTGGCATGCAATTTGCACGAGGCCGCCAAGCGTCGGCATGGCGGAGTTTTGGCAGGCAGATGAGTTTTCGTCAATGGTGACTGAGCGTTTGTAAAAAAGTCCAAGTGGGGTCGCCGAGCTCTTGCGCGTAACCTGATCTACTCGACAAGAGTCGTCCCAGATTGGGTCGCTTTCACCGTGGAGAAGAGCAGAAAGCTGCCACGTAGAGCGTAAACTGAGCGCGTCCACCGATCAACCTGGATACTTTTGCAGGCTGCGATCCACCACCCCGTTCGTCGGCTGATCCGGCAGAACTGGTGGAGTAAGCCATGCGGGCGCGGAGAAGTCGAAGAATTCGCGCATGTCGTCGGCTTCCGCATCGCGATTGGTGAGCGGCGTCAACGAATACCGAGTCTCGATGAATTTCAGGATCGACGTGAATTCCCGGTTCGTGTGCGAGACAAAATGCGGCTTGACCCACGGCGACACGACAAGCAGCGGCACACGGAATCCGCTGTAGGTGAAGTTGTCCCAGCGTCCGATATCGCCGGCGGCAAACAACGGCGGCTTGCCGTCGGGATTCGATACCAAGTACGGCGGCACGTGATCGTACATGCCGCCGCCCTCGTCATGACTCAGGAAGAATACCGACGAAGGCCAGGCAGCGCTCTGAATAAGGCTGTTAATGATCTTTCTCGCATCAGCCACCCCAAGCTGAATGTTGTTCCCTGTGTGCTCGTCGAGGCGCAGTTTCGCCGCGTGCTCGATGAATACGACCTGCGGCAGATCGCGATCGGCTGTCGGTCGCGCCAGAACATCATAATAGCTGCTGATCGGAACAACATTGTTCATGTACATGTCCCAGTCACACGCTCCTCCGCAGACGTAGTAGCCGAGGAACACGCTGTCATCCTGGTAGTAGTACTTCCAGGAGATTCCCGCCTCCGACAATCTCCGGAAGATCGTAGGCGCATTTACCGGGAAGGGATCGTCGGGATTGTTCATGCCGCCTGAGGTCGCGGAGAGCAGGTAGGAGCGGTTAACGATCGTTCCAGACATCGCCGACGAATGGAAACTGTCGCTTGTGGCGAACTGCGTGGCAAGTTCGTAATAGTAAGGAATGTCCCTCTGGTCGTAATAGCCCATCGTGCGCGTGCACTCGGGGTCCGTGGCTACGAAGATCGAGCATTGCTGCTGCATCATCCAGTTGTCCAACTTGAATTCGCCGCTATCCTGCCGGTCAACGTAAAAGTGGCTCTCATTCCAGGACGGGCTCATCACGTCGGTTTCGACAGTACGCTGATGGAAGGGCGTTACCGTCTTTCCACTGTAAGTCTTCAACTGAAGCGTGACATCAAGACCGTCTATATCGCTTGGCAAGCCTTTCGATTCACGATAGCTTCCGAGCTTCCCAAAATAGTTATCGAACGACCGGTTCTCCTGGATAAAAAAGATCACGTGCTGGATGTTCTGCAGTCCGGCAGCGCCATTCACGACGGTGATCGTGACGCTTGCGGTCTGGGTCTTCCCAACCGTGGACGTTGCTGTCGCGATGTAATTTGTGGTGGTCGTCGGTATCACATCTGCCGTACCCGAAAGACCAACCGGACCTGGTGCTGGACTGATCACGACGCTCGCCGCGTTTTGAGAACTCCACTGCAGCGTCGTCTTCTCCCCATTCTGGATTGCAGTCTTGCTTGCGGCGAGTGTAATGGCGAGTTCGCTATTCGACACAAGCGTTACTGTCGCAGTCGCGGTAACCACCCCGCCCTGACCTGATCCTGTGGCAGTGTAGGTGGTCGTTGCCATCGGGTGGACCTGTACCGAGCCTACTCCCGCCGTGACCTTCCCTATTTCGTGATCGATCGCGAGTTCGGTGATCCCCGTCGTGCTCCAGCGAACCGTTGCACTTGTCCCCGGAAGTATCGTTCCCGGTTCCGCCTTCAGAGAAATCGTAGGAGCAGCAGCACGGACCAGCACCGTCAACTGCTTCGTCGTTGTGCCACCCTCACCTTGAGCCGTCAGCACGTACGTCGTTGTGTTCTGGAGAACGAGCGTGCACGCCCCAACGAGCGCGACGTACTTCCCATCATCCGCTTCATTGACGTTTGGGGAAATGGAAACGGATGTCGCCCTCGTCACCTGCCACGTGAGTGTCACGAAGTTCCCCGATATGATCGACGGGGAACTCGCGCTGAAGCTGACGAGCGGTGCAGACGGACCTTCGGGCGGAGGCGCCTGGGAACGTCCACCACCGCAACTGCTCAGCAGTACTAGAAGCAAAATGACTGGTACAAATAAATTCTTTATGAAGGATTGCATGGGATTCCTTTCGGGTTGGAAAAGTCTCCGGACATGATCACACTTGCTGGATGAAAGAGTGCGGCGTGTCATGACATCTCGTTCAGGTCGCCTCATACACATCAAATCTTCGGGATGCTCCCTTTGGCCTCGAACGCATCAGCAATAACTGCGCGCGGAGGGTGATGACTGGGCCGGATTCGCGGAAGGGGGGCTAGGAGTACGGTTTAATTCTCCTAAGTCACATCGAATACGCACCTTACAGGAGCGCGATCGCAGCTGTCCAATAAAAGAATGAGCCTGACATCGGGGCAACTGCTGTGCAGACCACGGAGAGTCTCAATCAGTTGATCGCACGCAGCGTCGCCCAGGAGCACGATATCCGCCGGGCTTGACCGCAAGGCCTGCAGGCATGCAGAAAGTTCACTCCGGCAGGAGGTAATGACCAAGCCTGGTTGGCGGCGCAGTGCGCTGCCCAGCAACTGTGACTCGGTCTGGTTGGAATCGCTATCAGGACACGGATCGAGGCGCGACCGGCGCCAGTAGTTCGTTTTACATTTCACCGTTTTCAGAGCAAGTCTTCTGGGGGAAGGCTTCAATAGTACGGGACGTCTTTCTGCTCCTAGGACATCTTCGTAATCAGCGATGCAAAAAGCATTTTGCTTCGGACGTCAAGTCGAGGTGCGAGCACATGAACAATTCCGAGGTTCATTATGAAAATCTTGAGCCAAAGAAAACTGGTCAAAATTGCACAATCTCCCTGGAATCACAGGCCGTTGTGACCTCGATTACATCGAATACTTCGCCGTCTTCCGCTATTTTCTTCGACAGCAGTATGCCGGACCCATGGTTGCATTTGTCTCGGATCTGTTTCGGGTCCTGGCGTGATGCAATCGACATATATGGGCTCTTTCTCGTCAAAGCGATCGGCGATGATACCGCCAGACTTAACTACGAAACCCGACCTGCCCTTTTTCGCTCTGACGCTATTTGCCTGTTCGCTTTTCACTCCAGAGCGTGCTCAATCGTCAGTACCAAACTCTAGGCTTCAGAAAGCTGTCGGAATTGATCGTCTGCTAAATCAGCGCTATGACATAAGCCATTATGTGGGGAGAGTGCTAGAGCACAAAGTGTACCTGCTCGAATCCGTCAATGCTTCGCAGTTTGCTCCAGCTTAGATAGGACTAGCTGCGTTTCCGAAAGTGCAGCGGCATCCCCCTTCGCCAGGTTCCCCGTGACCTGATCGCGGGTTGCCAAGGTGTCACGGAGCAAGTTGCCGAGTGCGGAATCCTCCGTGCTATTCGCAATTTGCTGAGCCTGATCAAAAACCTCCTTGGAATACTCACCGGCCTTCCCGTAGTTTTTTTGCACCGCCTCCAGATACATCATGGTGGCCGTGTCGCGAAGCTGCGCCAGTTGTTGGCTGGACTGACAAGATCCTAGTTGTTTTGTCGAGGCAGACAGCTCCTGCTGTACCCGATGAAGTCTGGAATACTGCAAGATGAACCCAACAAGAAATCCCGCCAGCACTAGCAGAAACCAGAGGACGAGTTTAGATCGCATTGATTCTTTCCCTCCTTACATTTTTCTCAACCCGGTGAAGGCACGCCATGCGAGCGGTCCTCAGGTCGATACCGGGTTGGTCATGCGGGCTATACCTTCTTGAGCGAGGGTTGGTGCACTCGCATACGTCCGTCATTATCCCATTTCACGACCGCGTCATCTTCGTTAGCTTGCTGAACTGTGCCCAATTCTCCAGTCGGTTTTCCGAAGTCGCCCAGCCCCTCGACGCGATCTCCGGGATTCAGTTCCTGGCCGCTGGCAGCGGGCTCGCTGAGCCGTGGCTTCTTGGCTCGATCTGAGTCAGGCGCCGCCCCACGGTGTGACAGGGGTGGTTGGGGAGCTCTATGCAGTTTGGGTATCGGTTTGCGGGTGCCGTGGGTCATAGTGTGCTGCTTTCTACGAGTCCAGAGCATCGCGTTTCGCCACGACTGTTCACCGGCTCGATAGATACACGATAGGCCTAAAAGAATGGCTCCGCAGGTCCGAACTGCACAGTTCTGGGAATTAGTTTGGCTAAGCAGGGCGAGCTGCTCGACGGACAGCGAGGTCGGCGTCTGCACAATGCGTGTTGCCTTTTCATCGCATGTGTTCGCCCCGGCTGCCAGCCAGGTACACCAGTTTCCCTGCTGGACATTGAGAGGCGGGTGTTCTAACGATGTTCCACTAATTCTGCAGCTGCCTCCGCCTCGGCTTTGGTCTTGTGCACTGTCCCGTCTGGGTGGTTTGGCGGAGAATAGATCGTATAGAGCTTCAAAAGTGCCGTCTTCGAAGTATTCACCACGTTGTGGTAAGTCCCTGCCGGAACCACGACCGCGTCTCCGTCGTGCACCAGGTGCGCCTCCTTCTCGTTAAAGACGAACTTGGCCTCCCCTTGTTCGATGCGGAAGAACTGATCGACATTCCAATGCACTTCATTTCCAATCCCTTCACCCGGCCGCAAGCACATCACAACCAGCTGCGCGTGCTGAGCCGTGAATAGCACCTGCCGGAAATACGTGTTCTCAAGAGTCTTCTTTTCAATAGATCCAACGTATCCAGTCATACTCTCGGTACTCCTTTTCATCTTCGCTGTTCATGGGGAACCCTTTCAGTATGTATGTCAGCACGAATAATCTATGAGATTGATAGCGCTGCACGGTTCTACCGCTAAGCCTTTTCAACGTTGCTGATACATTCCTGAATGCCTATCGCGTCTTTAACTCTGACAGCTTGTCTTTCAAATCTGCGACGGCGTCTTTAGCGTGGCCTATCTTCTGTTGAACTTTACCCTCCTTCTTTTCAACTTTCCCGTCCGCTTTCAGATTGGGGTCATTCGTAACCTTTCCGACCGACTCCTTGATTGTTCCCGCGACTTCGTGGAAGCTGCCTTTGATCTTGTCTTTCGTGCTGGTTTTCATATTTCTCCTTTCTCCTTTGGGTCCTCACCAATCTTGGATTTTGGTTTTGGGGCTGTCACCTCCTGTATCCACGAAAGGACAACTCCAGCAGCCGCTTAGTTGGGCGGTGGGTCAGTCCCACCCCGGCGTCCTCAGTCCGAAGAACTGGCCTTCTGGTTCTTAATCTGTAGGTCGTTGACTACCTGCTTCACATTTGGAACTGCAGAAGCGATCTGTTCGGCCTGCACCCGTTTGGATTGTGAATTGACCGCTCCATGCAGCGTGACCACGCCACTTTTGACATCGTATTTGATACTCTTGTGAAGTTTGTTCTGGATGAGAGCAGCGTCCAGATTCTTCTCGATAGCCTTATCGAGATCAGAGTTCACCGCCTTTGCCTCGCTTTCGCCACCCGGAGGCATCACGGCAATCTGATTTGCGACAACCTGCCCAGTTGCGGTTGACTTTGCAATCGATTCGGCCTGTGACTTGTCCGCCTCAGCTGCGACGTGTCCCCCAAGAGTCACTACACCCTTGTCGCGATCCTGACTCACGGAGACATCTTTGAGGCCGGCTTGATCGAGGGATTTGCGGATACTGTCAGAAACATCGGGTGATTGCCTGGCCGTCCCCGAGCACCCTACAAGGGTCGCTACCACTAACAGGGCGAGCAGGCTTAAGCACAGTTTCAACGTTTTCATATTTCTCCTTTATTAGGGAAGGGATTTGCCCGAAAACAATCCATTCGTCAGCGCCCTTGGACGTTCGATTTCCACCAAACCGCCTCCGAACTTCAATGGGGCAGACGCACTCCGCCGAACACATACACGAGCACCAGAACGATCAGGACTAGCCCGAAAATCCCGACGCCTCCGCCCGTCCCCCATCTCCGATATCCGTAGTAGCCCCCTCCACCACCGAACGCGAGTAGCAGGATAATAATGAGCAAAATCAGTAACATGGGAATCTCCTTTCAACCCTGGGCTGGCTTCGACCTCCCACCCCGGGTAATG